>NZ_CP015756.1:4607500-4760574 GCF_001877035.1 Clostridium estertheticum subsp. estertheticum
GAAGCACCGTCCTTACGTCTCCACCTTCAAGTTCTTCTTCATCGTATGCATTGACTAAGAATGCAAGAACAACTCTATCTGCTCCAAGTGATGGCTCTATACAATATGGTACATATTTTTCATTAGTCATAGGATCTAAGTAACTTAAGTCATTTCCTGAATGTTCCATATGTTTCTTTAAATCATAATCAGTTCTATCGGCAATTCCCCATAACTCTCCCCATCCAAAAGGAAACAAGAATTCTATATCACAAGTAGCGTTGCTATAAAATGATAATTCCTCTTTATCATGGTCTCTAAATCTTAAATTTTCTTTCTCCATTCCCAAGTTATATAAGAAGCTAGCACAATGTTCTTTCCAATATTTAAACCATTCTAAATCTGTACCCGGCTTACAGAAAAACTCCAATTCCATTTGTTCAAATTCTCTTGTTCTGAAAATAAAGTTTCCTGGTGTTATTTCATTTCTAAAAGCCTTACCTACTTGACCTATACCAAATGGAATCTTTTTTCTTGATGCTCTTTGGACATTTTTAAAGTTTACGAAGATACCTTGAGCAGTTTCTGGTCTTAAATATATATCCGATTTTCCATCTTCCGTTATTCCTTGAGATGTTTTAAACATTAAATTGAACTTTCTAATATCAGTGAAATTATTTTTGCCACATTTAGGACATACTATTTTATTTTTCTCCAAATAATCTTTTAACTCTTCATTTGTCCATCCATCGGCAGTAGCTACTTCTGCTCCAAGACTTGTCATATGATCTTCTACTAATTTGTCTGCTCTAAATCTAGCTTTGCATTCTTTACAATCCATTAGTGGATCTGAAAACCCTCCAACATGACCTGTTGCAACCCATACTTCAGGATTCATTAGTATAGCGCAGTCAACTCCTACATTATATGGACTTTCTTGAACAAATTTTTTCCACCAAGCTTTTTTTACGTTATTTTTAAATTCAACCCCTAAAGGACCATAATCCCAAGAGTTAGCGAGTCCTCCATATATATCAGATCCCGGAAATACAAACCCTCTAGTTTTGCACAAAGTGACAATCTTATCCATGCTTTTTTTTAATACCATTTTAATACCTCCTAAATTTTCAATATAAAAAAAGGACTATACCGTAAGGGACGAAATTTACTTCCGCGGTTCCACCCTTATTGGCACATGCCCTACTCTAAGTTTTATACACTCAAAAGTTCCTTTCACAATAATACTTTGATTGTTTACACTAGCCACAATCTCTCTTATAAAGTATTACTACTACTCTTCTTTATCATAGTGAAATATTTTATTATATTAATGTATCATTAAATCTCATATTATGTTTAGTTTATATAATTATAGTGTTTATATAAGTAGCTTAATTACTATAATATATATTTCAAATAAAAAATGGCTCCGCGAAAAGGATTTGAACCTTCAACCTATCGGTTAACAGCCGAGCGCTCCACCGTTGAGCTATCGCGGAATAACATTATTTTTAACTCTAATGACATTATACCACGTATAATTAAAAATGCAATAGTTTTATTTTTATTAAAACAAAATATTGAAAATCACTAGGTTAATATTTTATATACTAATAACTATATTTAAAACAAAAGGGCATTTTAGTTTAACTAAAATACCCCTTATATTACTGAATTGGTTTCATTGTAGGGAATAGTATAACATCTCTTATTGAATAAGCATCAGTTAGGAACATTACCAATCTATCAATTCCTATACCAAGACCTCCTGTTGGTGGCATTCCTGTTTCTAATGCGCTCATAAATTCTTCATCTATTAAATATGCCTCATCATCGCCTAATTCTCTTTCTTTAGCTTGTTGCATAAATCTTTCTCTTTGAACAACTGGATCATTTAACTCTGAATATGCATTGCAAATTTCTCGTCCAAATATAAAACCTTCAAATCTCTCTGTAAACTCTTCATTCCCTCTCTTCTTCTTTGTAAGAGGGGATATTTCTACAGGGTAATCACATAAGAATGTTGGTTGAATTAATTTTTCTTCCACATATACTTCAAATAATTCATTTAGGATATCTGCTTTTGTACAATCTTTTAATTCTTTTTTAAATTCTAGATGTTTTTCCTTAGCTATAACTCTAGCTTCTTCATTAGTAGCTATTTTAGCAAAATCTACACCTGAATATTCTCTTACTGCATCTACCATAGTAATTCTCCTCCATGGTGGTGTAAAATCTATTTCAGTTCCTTGATAATTTACTTTTGTTGTTCCATGAATTTTTTCACAAACATAAGCTATCATATTTTCAGTGATTGCCATCATATCATTATAATCCGCAAAAGCTTCATATAATTCTATCATTGTGAATTCTGGATTATGTCTTAAATCAGTTCCTTCATTTCTAAAGTTTTTACCCATATCATATACTTTTTCAAAGCCAGCAACAATAAGTCTTTTTAAATATAACTCAGTAGCAATTCTAAGATACATATCAATGTCTAACGCATTATGATGTGTCATAAATGGTCTTGCTGCAGCTCCTCCTGCTATTGGTGATAGTATTGGAGTTTCAACTTCTAAAAAGCCTTTATCATCTAAGAATTGTCTAATAGCCTTGACTATCTGTATTCTCTTTAAAAAGGTATCTTTAACTTGTGGGTTAGATATTATATCTACTTCTCTTTGTCTATATCTTAAGTCAGGGTCTTTTAATCCATGCCATTTTTCTGGAAGCGGTTTTAGGGCTTTTGCTATTAGCTGAAAATCAACTATATGTAGTGATATCTCTCCAGTTTGTGTAACAAACGTTGTTCCAGTAACACTTAAAAGATCTCCTATGTCAAAACTTTTATATTCTTTTAATTTTTCTTCGCCTACTGCATCTATTTTTATGTATAATTGGATTCTTCCATATCTATCTTGTAAATCAGAAAAACCAGCCTTACCATGAACCCTTTTAGACATAAGTCTCCCTGCTACAATAACCTGAGTTCCTTCTAATTTCTCATAATTGTCCTTAACCTCTTGAGATGTATGAGTTCTCTCAACTTTGTACACATCAAATGGATCCTTGCCTTCTTCTTTTAAAGCAGTTAACTTTCGTCGTCTTATGGTCACCTGTTCATTATATTTAGATTCAAGTTCATGCATGCTTTTTTCATCGTTCTTTTCTTCATTCTTTTTTTCGTTTGACATTACTACCCCTCCTACTTTTCTCTAGGTCAGAAAATAATTATTAATAATTAAGTCTACCACAGTTTTTATATATATGTGTTTTATATATGTATATATTTCTTTAGGGCACCTACCAATTATAAATTGTTAAGTACCCTTATTGTTTGTAACCGATTTATTGTTTATAAATACTCGTTCTATAATAAATGACTTTTAAATAATTACCCACGTCGTACTTCTAATATTTCATATTTACTAATACCATCCGGTACAGTAACCTCTATAATTGCTCCTACCTTCTTACCAACAAGCGTTCTTCCAACTGGCGATTCATATGATATTTTATTTACCATTGGATCTGCTTCTGCTGATCCCACTATATAAAATTCAACCTCTTCATCAAATTGATAGTCCCTTACTTTGACTATAGCTCCAATACTCACTACATCTTTTTTAATATCGTTCTCATCTATGACATTTGCATTTCTAAGCATATTTTCCAATTGTAGTATCTTTCCCTCTACAAACGCTTGCTCATTCTTAGCATCATCATACTCCGAGTTTTCACTCAAGTCTCCATATCCAAGTGCTACTTTTATCTTTTCTGTTATATCTTTTCTTTTGACGGTTTTAAGAATTTCTAATTGTGCCTCCAACTTTGTAATTCCCTCATAGGTCATCACGTATTGTTTTGGTTCACTCATATATTTCTCCCCTTTTAAATTTTTATTACATAAGTTAATAACTATTTATAAAATCCACTATAAATTAACAATCCCATGATATGTTGCTCCCCCATCACGATATTGTTTTTTAAGTATATCCGAAATCCACTTTATATAATATAAGACTAATAAGTCAAATTAATGAATTATTCGGTCTAAAATTTATTATTATAATAACAATCATGTAACCATTTAGCCATTATAAATCAGAGAGTCGATATTGTCAATATATTTTATTGACATATGCTAACTTATCACATTCTTATTTAATTTTATATATGCTGTTTTAATATCATAAATTTCATCATTTGTTACATTTAGAGCTACATATAAAATTGGATTCATCCATACACACCTTATAAATTAATGTATTACTATCTTATTCAGTGTTAAATCTATAAATTCATGTTTTAACTATATATTTATAGTCTTCTATTAAACTTTAAACAATCTTCAAAAACTCTTTGTACTCTAAAAGCAATTGCTTAACCTCACCATAATTTTTTTTAGTATTAATTTTATTCTTAATTTCTGTGCAATTGGTAAGGCCTTTAATATACCAAGCTGTGTGTTTCCTCATTTCTCTAACTGCCTTAATTTCTTCATAATATTTTACAGCTAAATCCAAATGCCTTATGCACATATCTATTTTCTCATCCTGCGTAGGGTATATGACCTCTTCTTTATTTATTGCCTGCATAACTTCTCTAAAAATCCATGGATTACCCATAGCCCCTCTTGCAATCATTATAGCATCGCAACCAGTAATTTCTTTTATCCGAATAGCATCCTCTACAGAAAATATATCACCATTACCTATCACTGGTACTTTAACACTTTCTTTCACAGCCCTTATAATATCCCAATCAGCTTTGCCTTCATACATTTGTTCGCGAGTCCTGCCATGCACCGCAATAGCATCTATACCAGCATCTTCCATGTATTTAGCAAATTCTACAGCATTAATACTATCTGAATCAAAACCTTTTCTAAATTTGACTGTAACAGGCTTTGTAGAAACCTTCTTCATTTCTTTTATTATTTGAGCTGCAAGTTTAGGATTTTTCATTAAAGCAGATCCCTCACCATTTTTCACTATTTTATGTACCGGACACCCCATATTTACATCTACAATACATATATCATCCCTTGTATTGAAAATTTCACAAGCACTAGCCATAATCTTAGGATCATTTCCAAATATCTGAATAGCTACAGGTTTCTCCTCGCTCGATATTCGCATAAGCGACTGCGTATTACTACTACCATAATACATTCCTTTAGCACTTACCATCTCAGAATACAAAAGGCCACAACCTAGTTCTTTGCATAACCCTCTAAATGCAATATCTGTGATTCCTGCCATAGGAGCTAAAAAAACATCACTTTTAAATTCGACATTTGATATTTTCATTAAATCCTCTCCTTGGTCGCTGTAATATTAATGACTTCTGAAATGTCATTAAAGCCCCTATTCCCTATTTTTCTCATAAATCATTCTAAGCCCTTCTAATGTGAGATTGGGATGGAACTCATCAATAGCCGAAGAGTTTTTGGTTATTAAGTTTGAAAGCCCTCCTGTTGCAACTACAAAAGGTTCTTCTTCTCCCACATTAATCATTTCACTTTTCATTTTATTAACAATATACTCTACCTGTCCAATATATCCATATATTATCCCCGACTGCATACTTGCAACAGTATTTTTGCATATAACTGTATCTGGTTTTATAAGCTCCACTCTCGGTAACTTTGCAGCTCTCTCAAACAAAGCTTCTGAAGCTATTTTGATACCAGGGCATATTGTTCCACCTAAATAATTAGCATCTTTACTTATAGCACAAAAGGTTGTAGCAGTTCCAAAATCAATCAAAATTAATGATCTATTATAAATTGCATGAGCAGATACAGCGTTAACAATCCTATCTGCACCTACTTCTTTAGGATTATCGTATTTTACATTTATACCAGTCTTTATACCTGGTCCAACTATCATAGGTATTAAATCAAAATATTTTCTTATCATATGTTCTAGTGAATACATAATATTTGGAACAACAGAGGAAATTATTACTCCTTTAATGTGTTCTACCTTTATGTTTCGCTGATGAAATAATTGCATTACTTGAATCCCATATTCGTCAGCAGTTCTTTTTGCATCAGTAGAAAGTCTCCACTCCACAAGTAATTCCTTTTCCTTAAAAACTCCTAATACAGTATTAGTATTTCCAACGTCTAAAACTAAAATCACTTTATACACCGCCTATATAATATAAAACGACTTACAAGTCGCTTTATGATTTTCCTATGTTAAAACATATAATAACACATCAAATACAATAAAACATCTATATAAAACATTGCTAATTTATCAATCTAATTCTAACAATTTGAATATATTTGTCAAGTTAAATATTTATAAAATATTTTATATCAAATACATTTCATCAAAGTATTTATTTTCATTTTTAATGATATATATTGTCATCCAAAAATAAGGATGTTATAGATATAGTCTACAACATCCTTATCAAAATAAAGCAATAACATTAATTTTTTAGAATAGACCTGTAATAGTACCATCTTCAAAGATATCCATCTTATTCGCCGCTGGGATCTTTGGAAGACCAGGCATTGTCATTATATTTCCCGTTAAGGCCACAATGAACCCAGCTCCATTAGATATAGTAATTTCTTTTATATTTATTGTAAAATTTGTTGGTCTTCCCAAAAGCTTTGGATTATCTGACAAAGAGTTTTGAGTTTTAGCAACACATATAGGAACCTTGTCTAACCCAAGTTTTTCTATTTCAGCAATTTGCTTGTTTGCAGAAGGACTGTATTCTACGCCATCTGCTCCATAAATTTCCTTGGAAATAACATTTATTTTTTCTTTTATAGAAAGTTGCACATCATATAGAACCTTAAAATTACTTTTATTATTTTCAATAGTGGCTATTACTTTACTCGCGAGTTCTAGTCCTCCATCTGCGCCATTTTCCCAAACCTCAGTCAAATCTACTTTAACACCTTTTTTAACACAAAAGTCTTTTATACATTCGATTTCTTTTTGCGTATCTGTAACAAATTTATTTATTGCTACTATTACCTGAACTCCATATTTTTCAATATTCTCTATTTGTTTTTCTAAGTTTCCAATTCCTTTTGAAAGTGCTTCCACGTTAGGTTCGTTTAATTTATCTTTTTTTACTCCACCATGATGTTTTAGTGCTCTTATCGTAGCCACAAGAACCACGCAATCTGGTTTTAATTTGCCATATCTACATTTAATATCAAAGAATTTTTCGGCACCTAAATCTGCTCCAAATCCGGCTTCAGTTACAACGTAATCTCCTAACTTTAAAGCCATTTTTGTTGCTAGTAGACTATTGCAACCATGAGCGATATTAGCAAAAGGTCCGCCATGTATTATGGCTGGAGTATTACCTAATGTCTGAACTAGATTTGGTTTTATAGCATCCTTCATAAGTAGTGCCATCGCACCATTAACAGCTAAATCTTTACAATAAACCGGGTTACCCCCTAGGTCATATGCAACCAATATTCTACCCATTCTTTCCTTTAAGTCCATAAGGTTACTCGCCAAACATAAAATAGCCATTATTTCAGACGCGACAGTTATCATAAACCCATCTTCACGTGTAAATCCATTAGGTTTACCACCAAGTCCAACAATAATATGTCTTAAAGCCCTATCATTCATATCCATGACTCTTTTAAATATAATTTTTCTGCTATCAATTCCAAGAACGTTACCTTGCTGAATATGATTGTCTATAGCTGCTGATAATAAATTGTTAGCGGCAGTTATAGCATACATATCACCTGTAAAATGCAAATTTATATCCTCCATTGGCACTACTTGCGCATATCCACCGCCAGCAGCTCCACCTTTAATACCGAATACTGGTCCAAGTGATGGTTCTCTTAAGGCTATCACTGCATTTTTACCTTGTTTGCATAAGGCCTCGGCAAGTCCTATTGTAACAGTAGATTTCCCTTCGCCTGCTGGAGTAGGATTAATAGCTGTAACTAATATTAACTTCCCATCTTTTCTATTTTCATTTCTTCTTAGTACATCAAGCGAAATCTTTGCTTTATATTTTCCATATAAATCAATATCATCTTCACCTAATCCCATCTTCTTTGCAACTGCACTTATATGTAACATCTTAGCACTTTGTGCAATTTCTATATCACTTTTCATATACTTCACCCCTTATATATAAATTAAACAGAAAGCATTCCTTTATAGAAATTATTCCTGTTATAGTTCTAAATATAATTTTATTATCATCTCTTGTGGTACATATATATATTTTTTAATTTACTTAATTGTATTAATTACTAAAATTCATACATGTTTATTCCCTTATAGAACCAACATTTTATATTATATCACAACTTATATCAAATGTTTAAATAGAAGTTAAGTAAATCTTCAGAAGATTCTTATGATAAAATATTATTTAATTTATTTTTAGGCTAAAAAAAGACATACAGTAATTTCTGTATGTCTTTTAACTTCAATAATCTATGATAATTCTATTTCAGATGATTCTGTTCTAGCAATTATAGCCTCAAATTCAGCACCCTCTAATTTTTCTTTTAAAAGTAATTCTTGAGCTACCGCATGAAGTTTACTTATATTCTCAGCAAGAATCTTTTCGGCTTTTGCATATGCTTCGTCAATAAGATCTTTAACTTCTGAATCTATTTGGAAAGCTACTTGTTCACTAAAGTTTCTACTTTTACCTAAATCTCTTCCAAGGAATACTTCATTATGGTCATTACCAAAAGATATTGGTCCAAGCTCATCACTCATCCCATACTCCATGACCATTTTTCTTGCGATAGCTGATGCTCTATCAATATCATTTTTAGCACCAGTGCTAATATCTTTCATTATTAGTTTTTCTGCAACTCTACCACCAAGCAGTCCAACCATCTCATCTTTAAGCTTTAACTTTGAAGTATAAGATGTATCTTCTTCAGGCAAATGCATTGTATATCCACCTGCCATACCTCTTGGTATAATGCTTATTTGATGAATAGGATCTGATAACGGTGAATACTTCATTACCACCGCATGCCCTGCTTCATGATATGCAGTTAATTTTCTATCTTTTTCACTAATGACCCGGCTCTTTTTCTCAGGTCCTGCAATAACTCTAGTTACCGCTTCATCAAGCTCTACCATTTCTATAATCTGTTTATTTTTTCTTACAGTAAGCAATGCAGCTTCATTCATTAGATTTTCTAGATCTGCACCAGTAAATCCTGGTGTTCTCTTAGCTAATACATCAAGCTTTACCTCATCTGCTAATTGCTTATTCTTAGAATGTACTTTAAGAATCTCTTCTCTTCCCTTAACATCAGGTGCACCTACTAATATATGTCTATCAAATCTGCCCGGTCTTAAAAGAGCCGGATCTAGTATATCTGGTCTATTGGTTGCAGCTATCATGATTATACCTTCATTAACACCAAATCCATCCATTTCAACTAATAACTGATTTAGAGTTTGTTCTCGTTCATCATGACCACCACCAACACCAGCACCTCTTTGTCTACCTACTGCATCAATCTCATCAATAAATATTATACAAGGAGCACTTTTTTTGGCTTGCTCAAATAAATCTCTTACTCTTGAGGCTCCAACCCCGACAAACATTTCTACAAAATCAGATCCCGATATACTATAAAATGGGACTCCTGCTTCTCCTGAAACAGCTCTTGCAAGTAAAGTCTTACCTGTACCTGGTGGACCAACAAGTAATATTCCTTTAGGAATTCTTGCACCTGCATCTAAGTATCTTTTAGGTTGTTTTAAGAAATCTACAACTTCTGCAAGCTCGTCCTTTTCTTCATCTTCACCCGCCACATCATCAAATGTAACTTTCTTCTTATCAAGCGTTGCAATCTTGGCTCTACTTTTGCCAAAATTCATTACCCCTCTATTACCGCCACCGCCGCCGCCTTGCGATTGTTGCATATACATAAACCAAAACGCTACTAGCATTAAAACAATAAGAAGTGTTGGTACTATTTGCAACCACATCGGCATGCTTGCTGGTTTTATATATGTTTCTGTAACTTTGTCATTTGGATGTTCATCCATAACTTGCATTAATCTCGATAGTGGAACTATCGTTTCATATTGCGTCCCGTCAGTTAATTCTCCCGTTATTGTTTTATCTTCTCTTACTTGAACACTTTTAATATCTTTCTTAATCCACTGTTCTTGGAATTTATCAACACTGAGTGTGGTATCCTTTTTATCAGCATCTTTAAAGGTCACCGCTGCAAAAATCACAAGCACAAATACTACGAGCCAAACTGATGCACTAGAAATCTTTTTCATTAGAACCCCCCCTCTCTTTTCATTTATTATGAAATTTTATCACATTAAAAAGCACTTGACAATAATATATATATTAATAAGTAATTATTATAATACACACTTATTTATAAATTTCATCTTTTAATATTCCTATATACGGTAAATTTCTATATCTTTCTGCATAGTCCATGCCAAACCCTACAATGAAAAAGTCCGGTACATCAAACCCTACATATTTAACATCTATATCTACCTTTCTTCTTTCTGGTTTATTAAGTAAACATATAATTTCTAAACTATTTGGTTTTCTTGCAGATAGACACTTCATTAGATATTTGAGTGTAACACCTGAATCTATAATGTCTTCTACTATAAGTACGTCTTTTCCTTGAATTTCAAAGTCTAAATCCTTAAGTATTCTTACAACTCCTGAAGTTTTAGTTGAATTTCCGTAACTCGATACTGCCATAAAATCCATTTTACATGGAATTGTAATTTCTTTTAACAAATCTGACATAAATATAACTGAACCCTTTAAAATACCAATAAGTATAAGATCCTTACCATAATAATCTTTACTTACCTTTTCACCCATTTGCCTGATTTTGTCCCTTAATTGTTCTTCATTGTAAAGTACCTCTTTAATATCGTTATTCATTTTTATTCCTCTCTTCCAATTCTAATCTGCAATACATTTTTAGTATCCTTTGACACCTTGAATTTTTCACTAACCCTATACCCAACTACCCAACTTATATCATCCCCAAAACATATTAAAGGTATTTCATTTCTTTGAGACTTAGGTATTTTTAAATCAATAAACAAATCCTTTATTTTTTTATTACCATTCATACCAAGTGGCATGAATTTATCCCCATTTTTTCTATGCCTTAGTATTATCGGCTCTTTTATCTGATCATAATCAAAATATTTAATATAATCAGTTCCTGTAAATTCAGTAGATTTTAGTTTGGGTATAACATCAATTTTTACTACCTTGTTTAAAGAATGAATAATATTCTCCTCATTAATGTTTAAGTAATATAGATTATCATTAGCTTCACTCTCTTTTACACATATATGTATATGTATATCTCCATAACAATTTTCAACTATTATGTTTTTCGGCAACATTATATTTTTGCCTGTATCATGTTTTTGAAGTTCTATAATACTTAATACATGAATTTCTTCAAAATTGTATAAATTATGATTCACAGCAAGTAAAGCCCCTCTAATTATTCTACTTAGAATTGCTTCATGCAAACTAAATGCACTCTTATTTATTATAACTCTTTGCTGACTTATCTCACAATGTTTTTCATATTCTTTCTCAGAAACAATTTTCAAAAAATCATTGTCTTTTTTCACAATGTTTGATAATCGATTTAATGTTTTAATTATATCTTTATTAAAATTTTCTTCCATGTATGGAATAAGCTCAAGCCTAACCTTGTTTCTTGCATAAATATTTTCTAAATTTGATTTATCTATCCTAGGATTAATGTTATTAGTAGAATTGTATTTTTCAATTTCTTTTCTACTAAGTTTAAGTATGGGCCTTACATATATTTTGTCGCGAACTGGTTTAATACCAACCATTCCCTCAATGCCTGTTCCTCTCATTATCCTCATTAAAATAGTCTCAGCTTGATCATTTGCATTATGGGCTAGTGCAACCTTATTAGCATTTAATTTAATTATAAGTTCCTCAAAAAAATTATATCTAACTTCTCTTCCTGCCATTTCACAAGATAAGTTTCTTTCCCTAGATACTTTATGTATATCCACTTTATTACTATAAAAAGCTATATTCAAACTCTCGCAAGTTTTTTTTGCATATTCCTCATCCTTATCTGATTCTTCTCCGCGAAGACAATGATTCAAATGTGCACCTATAAGTATAATTCCAAGTTTATCTTTAAGTTCATTTAAAATATAAAGCAAACATGTGGAGTCAGGTCCACCAGAAACCGCAACTATAACTTTATCGCCTTCATCAAACATTGAATTTTCTTTTATAAAACTCATTACCTTTTCTGACAAAACTTTCACTTCCCAAATTTATTTTTGAAATGTTCTACGCTATATCTATTTTGTAGATATTAATCCCATATTACTATATCATACTACAATATAATATAGTAACATATATCCTCCATTTTTTTAAACATTTTTTAAGCATCATTCTAAAAAGATAAAAATGAAGAATCTAAAGAAGGCTATCGCCTTCTTTAATTATTTTCTCCATTTTAATTTTTTGTATATATTAATATAAACTATATATTTTTGAAACTAGGACAGTCATATCATCCTTTACCTTATTTCCGCTTAATTTTTTTGCCTGTGCGAGCAGACCTTCAGCTAAATCCTTAGGATTATTACATTTGTTTTTACCCAAATAATCAACTACCCAATCTACTCTACCTACATTTTCATCATTATAATCTAGTACTCCATCACTAACCATAACTATAACATCCCCATTTTTTATCTTCATTTGTTGAATGTCTATATCTGCCTTATCTAAAACACCAATGGGAAGCGATTTAGATTTTATGATCTCTAAACTATCACCAGATTTTAAAAATGTTGCAACTGCTCCTACTTTTAAGAAATCAATTTTGCCAGTATATAGATCTATACTACTTAAATCAATTGTTGAAAATTTTTCTTCTTCAGAAAATCTCAATGTCATTATCGAATTTACAGTATTAATAGCCGTAATTTTACTAAATCCTGCCGATGTAAACTTTTCTATTAATTCAACAGCAGCCTCGCTCTCTTTACCTGCTTGGGGACCCGATCCCATGCCATCGCTGATAACTGACATATAGCTTCCATCGGAAAGCTTGCCAAAGCTATAACTATCTCCGTTTTGTTTTTCCCCTTCTTTACACTGCCTAGCCACACTTGATACTACATGAAACTTAGGTGTTTCTTCAATATTTACCTTACACATGTTCGTCTTTGAATCTATGCAGCACCCCTCATCACTAACGCACATAGATTTCGCTGTAACTCCATTTATAATAGGTAATAAATCCTTAACACACATTTGCCTTCCACTACAAGCATCAAGCGATAATTTAATACTAAGTCTTCCTAGTTTATCATTCAAACACATAAGATCATTGTGCTTAATTCTATTTTTATCTAAAGCTCTGCATACAAGTTTCTCCATAGCAGAATCTATTTGAATTTCAGAATTAAAATCCTCAACAATTTCCCCTACAGAATCTGCCATATTACCAATCTGATTTGCTAAAAGCTCCCTCCCCTCGCTAAGTCTTGTTCTCCACATTTCATTTATAATGTGTTTATTAACAATATCCTCTGTATTTTTAAGTATAGCAGTTCTCTTTATACATTTTCTTTCAATTTCATTAGGTACAATATTACTTTTTTTCTCGAAATTACGAATTAATTCTTCGAATGCTGCATATGTATAATGTAATTCTCTTTTCCAGCACATCGATTTCATATTGCAATTACTACACACCCTATCTGCAAGATTTTCAACGAGCGCGCTACTTTTACCTTTCATAGCTAACTTATCATTATCTACTAGATTATTTACTATATCCGACATATTAGAAAGTACATCCGAAAAATTATTTAGTCTCCCTACAAATGTATCCTTAATTTTATTTATATAACCCTGCTCTATGCTTTGCTTTTTTTTATCCGAATTAAACTCTATGGATAATTTATCGTAAGTGTTTTGTGGTATTAGTAGAAATATTACCCCTGCCACAAACGCTTCAAACAATATAAATGTAGATCCAGTATTACAATATATCTTTATTATTGAAAAAGCTACTAAATAAGATATAACACTTAAAATTTTTCCAGTCTCCTTAAAAATTCCTGTTATTAAACCACATATGCCATACATTCCTATAAACACAATCATATTTGGCGATGACATGCCTACAATGATACCCATAGCAACTCCCGACGCAGCACCTGCTCCACTTCCATTAATGTATGCTATCATTATAACAAATGTCAGACCTAAAATATTTGTGATTGATATAGTGAAAACACTGAGCCCCCAAGTACCTGCTATAATTAATGAACTTATAATTGACATGCTTATTATTTCTTCATTTGAAAATATATGTTTTGTTCTAATCTCATTAAAGCATAAAAGACTATAATCAAGAATAAAATATAAAGGAAAGATACATAAAACCAGAAAAAACGAATTTAGAAACGCCATTAAAGGACTTATCCTAACTATAAAAAAATTATAGATAAACAATTCGAACATAATAATAACAAGCATACTAGCTAAAGCTCTAGTTTTAACTTCCATTTTTTTAAATACACGGCTTAAAAGGGCAATAGTAACTATTATTACTAAATATGATGGTAAATTGTTTAAATTTTTATATAAAGTAATATAGCCTAAAAATGTACCGCTTGCTGTGATTATTGGAATTTTATCATCATTTACAAATATTATAGCTATTAAGAAAGCTACTCCAAATGGTGCTGTATTATTAATAAGAATAACTCTGCTTATTAATAATCCAATCGTAAAATAAAGAATTCCTCTTAAGATTAAATTAACATTCAATGCATTTTTCTTTTGTATTTCGTCCTTTACCTTTCCAACTCTTTCATATGGAAATATATCAATTCCGTATTGCATATTACAAATCACCCACCTTTAATATTTAGGTCTTCATTATAACAAATTCATATGGAAATAATTGTCATAAGGTGAGATCATTGTATATTTTTTATGAGACAATAAAATTTATATTTTTTATTACATAATTATACATTTCCCTATAATATAAAAAAACCTACTATATTAATATAGGGGGCTTTAGATTATTAAATGAAGCTTGTCATTTCTTGCAATTATATATTCAAGAAATTTATACTTATATGTTTTTTATAATCATTTTAAAATAAGCGAAAAAATAACTCATAAGTTTCCTTATGAGTTATGGTAGCGGAAATAGGACTTGAACCTACGACCCTTCGGGTATGAACCGAATGCTCTAGCCAGCTGAGCTATTCCGCCATATTTGGTTGCGGGAGTAGGACTTGAACCTACGACCTTCGGGTTATGAGCCCGACGAGCTACCAACTGCTCCATCCCGCGATATTTAATGCTGAAGACCGGAATCGAACCGGTACGGTGTTTAACCACCGCAGGATTTTAAGTCCTGTGCGTCTGCCAGTTCCGCCACTCCAGCTCATTTACTTTTAGCTATTTTTATTATAACACTTTATTTAATTACCAGATCTAATAATTTAAGTTTAATGGTTGCGGGAGTAGGACTTGAACCTACGACCTTCGGGTTATGAGCCCGACGAGCTACCAACTGCTCCATCCCGCGATATTGGTGCTGAAGACCGGAATCGAACCGGTACGGTGTTTAACCACCGCAGGATTTTAAGTCCTGTGCGTCTGCCAGTTCCGCCACTCCAGCTTTCTTAATTGTAAGTAAAACTCACTAACAACTTTTACTAAGTTTACATTTCAAGTTATTTATAACTTAATGGTTGCGGGGACAGGACTTGAACCTGTGACCTTCGGGTTATGAGCCCGACGAGCTACCAACTGCTCCACCCCGCGATATTAACACTTAAAATTGTTAACTACTTATGTTGTTTAACTGATGTAATGAGTAATCTAAAATTCATTGGTTGCGGGGACAGGACTTGAACCTGTGACCTTCGGGTTATGAGCCCGACGAGCTACCAACTGCTCCACCCCGCGACATTAATGTTTAAGGTTAAAATATTATTAACTATATTAGTATAGCTTACTACTAAATAAATTTCTAAAATCATTTATAATTATATACCAACATATAACTATTTGTCAATAGCCTTAAATAAAATATATAAATGGTAGCGGAAATAGGACTTGAACCTACGACCCTTCGGGTATGAACCGAATGCTCTAGCCAGCTGAGCTATTCCGCCATATTTGGTTGCGGGAGTAGGACTTGAACCTACGACCTTCGGGTTATGAGCCCGACGAGCTACCAACTGCTCCATCCCGCGACATTTGGTGCTGAAGACCGGAATCGAACCGGTACGGTGTTTAACCACCGCAGGATTTTAAGTCCTGTGCGTCTGCCAGTTCCGCCACTCCAGCATAATTGCTAGCGCTTTACTAATAACATATAAAACGATACCTCTTGGCAACATGTTTTATTATATCTGATGTATAAACCGTTGTCAATAACTTTTTATTTTTTAAAATAGGAACTAAATACTTAGTTCCTAAAAATGATTCTATTCACTGTTTACTAATAACTTGAAGTTTTTTTACTATATCCTCTGCCTTTTCCTTCTTGATGTTTTTTAACATCTTGAAATCTTTCTTCACTGTCTTTTAAAAATTTAGTCATTATATCTTCAAACCCACTTACATTTGATTTGCTTTTTTCTTTATCCCAATCTATCTCCATTGGTTTAATAGACTTTTTAGGAACCCCCGCCTGTTTTATGGATAAACTTATTTTACCATTATCATCAACGGAAATTACTTTAACTTTTACTATATCATTTTCTTTAAGATGGTCATTAACATTTTTAACAAATGTATCTGACACCTCAGATATATGCACTAGTCCTGTCTTACCTTCCACTTCTACAAACGCACCAAAATTAGTGATATTTACTACTTTACCTTCTACAATACTTCCAGCCATTAAGGTCATATTAAAAAGACTCCTCCTTAAAAATTATGTTTTTTATTTTATATATTAATTTAATAATAAGTATAACATTAATTATATCGTTTAGTTCTTATTGTCCATTACAGGAGTTTCACCTTCTTTAACAAGACCTAAAATTTCTCTTGCCAATTTTTCTATATATTTGTCAGTTTTAGATAACTCTACTTCATCCTGCAATGTTTTCTTTTCTTCTTTTTTCTTTTGTAATTCCACATTGTACTTTTGTAATTCTTTTTTTTGCCTACCCATGGTTGCTTGTTGCTGAATAAAAAGATAACTTACATACACAAGCACAAAAATTAATACAAGGCCTTTAATATTAAACTTTTTTTTCATATCATATACCCTTTTCCTTTCCATGGAATGAGTATTCTTTAAGTTTCCTAAACCTATTCTAATTTGTATTTCACATTACTTCAAGCTATTTCTTTATAATTTATCTTTTTTTTTTATTTTAAGCTTATAAAACAATAAATTAATAGGGTATAATACTACATTCATTGCAACTCTAAATAATTTCCCATTAAATTTTAGTGATCTATATTGCAATTTAATAAAAATTCTACTTATAAGTTTTAAATATAAGTATACCCCTATTATTAAACATAAATACACATAAAAGTTTATGTATCCCTCATTAGTATACATCAAAAACACAAAAACAACTATAGAAGTTAATGTCCAAAATAGTAAATCCTGTATTATTGTTATGATTTTATTAGGATTTTCAAATCCTCTTATCAATCTATATATATCAAAAGATATTCCTGTTATTATTCCTGATAGCAAACTAAAGATTATAAGTCTCACTTGGTCTATAATTGAAATTATCATAATGCGTCTACCTAAACAATCTTGCTATTATGCTATCTTTTTTAACTTTTCCTTTATCACTCATGTATACAAAAGAATCCACTTTTCCAGTTATTATAACGTCTCCATTTTGCACATCTAACTTATTCATCTTTAATTCTTGTCCTTTTACCATCATTATTCCAACGTCTGTGTTTAATAATATCTGATTTTCATTAAAGTTTATAACCTCTATAACACCATTGATAGTTAACTTTCTTCTATTTTCAAGCGTTAAATTACTTTTTTTATCTTCTATTTTTGTTTCTTTTTTTGCTTCCATAATATCCTCCTTATTAATTTTACCATTAAAAATCGGGAACTAAGAAGCTATTCTCAATTCTTAATTAATGACATATTATTATATTCTTATAAAATATATATGCTCATTAATCTTAATTAAGAATTATATTTAATAACATTTATTCTTTGTCTTCTTTACCTGAAATCATTTCATACATTTCTTTTGCACTTTCTTTTGTAACATGTTCTGAAATATTTATAACTTTAGCTCTTAAAATTTGATTTGCAAATTTTATTTCTATAGTATCACCTTCAGATACAACTGTACCCGCTTTGGCAACTTTATCATTTATAGATACTCTACCGCTGGCGCAGGCTTCTTTTGCAATGGTTCTTCTCTTTATGATTCTTGAAACTTTCAAATATTTATCTAATCTCATTTATACTTCCCCTTTTTAATGTTTTTTAGCATTATAAGAATTTATAAATTAAATCATCTCCTTCGGAGCTGCAATATTAACAACTTCAGAAGGAGATTTATACTGCCACTGAATTTTCTATTTGTTGAGGTATGTAACTCCCACTTATAAAAATGGGAGACTTTCCTTCTGAAATGTTGTTAAAGTTTCTAAAATAAAAAACCTAGATATACATCCAGGTTTTTTACATAATAGCAAAATTATTTATTTACTATATCTTTAAATTCTTTACCAGCTTTAAATACTGGAACTGTTGAAGCTGCAATTTGAATTTCTTCCTTTGTTCTTGGGTTTCTACCCATTCTAGCTGCTCTATCTCTTGTTTCAAAAGTTCCGAATCCAACTAATTGAACTTTTTCACCTTTTTCTAATGTTTCCTCAATGCTTTCTATAATTCCTTTTAGAGCTGCTTCCGCATCTTTCTTTGTTAAATTAGATTTTTCTGCAATACTTGTTATTAATTCTGACTTATTCACTTTTGTTACCTCCTTGTTATAAAATACGCTATTAAAGCATATTCTTCACTAATTTTGAATTTCCTTCTTTTTGACCAGTTTTTATTTTACAAATAAATTTATAATCTTTTAGATTTGTTCCATAATTTGTCCATATCTGCAAGTGACATCTGATTTAACTCCAAACCTTTATCTCTTGCATTTTCTTCTATGTACCCAAAGCGATTAATAAACTTATCTATAGTATAATTTACTGCAACTTCAGGGTCTATGTCAAGTAGTCTAGCGATATTTACTGTAGAAAACACCAAATCTCCCACTTCTTCTAGTATTTTTGCCCTGTTTTCACCTTTATATACATCCCTTACTTCTCCTAATTCCTCTATAACCTTTTCCATAGCATCTTCAAGACATTCAAAATCAAAGCCCACTTTTGATGCTTTTTGTTGAACTTTGACCGCCTTCATTAAACCCGGAAGATTTTTTGGAACATGCTTTAGAGCCTCGGTATAACTATTAAACTGTTTTTCCTTACTCTTAATAATTTCCCAACTTTCTAAAACCTGCTTCGTAGTCTTACTTTCTAAACTTTTAAATATATGAGGATGTCTGTTTATCATCTTATTTGTGATGCCACGAATAACATCATTTATATTAAAATATCCCTCTTCTTTCCCTATTTTGGCATGGAATATTACCTGTAATAATACATCACCCAGTTCTTCAATAATGTTATCCTCATCTTTTTCATCAATGGCTTCTAAAACTTCATAACATTCTTCGATAAGGCACTTTTTCAAAGATTCGTGGGTCTGCTCTCTATCCCACGCACACCCATTTTCATCTCGAAGTGTATCCACAACTTTAATTAAATCGTAAAAATCTTTTGTGGCATCTATTTTTTTTGGTATATATATTGACGTTAAATAATCAATATCCTTTTGCCTATCTAATTCATATAAATAAATCTTTCTGATACTTTCAAGATCTTTTATACCTGCTGCCCTAACAAAATAAATTTCCATATCAGCTTCATAATACTCAAGTAAAGCAAGTTTTACATCAGATGCTATAGAAAGACTATATACTTGAGTTATTAATAGTCCTACTCTTTTATCTAGAACTTGATTTTCTATATCAAAGGCATCTATAATTTTTAATCCTTCAATAGGATCTAATTTCAAACCTTGAATCACTGCATCTATAAAGCTAACCGCTGGGAAAATTTCTATATCAATTTTATTTTTTGCACATAACTCTATTAAAATTTTAACAGAAGTTTCTGCAACAAGAGGATGACCTGGAACTCCATAAACAATGTCTCCATACAGTTTATTCTTCTCAACAAGATCTTCTGCAATAGACCTATATACATCATCAAAATTGTTATTTTCTTCATATCTATTGTCATAAGTCTCAAATTCAATACACAATGTTTTTAGGTAGTCTACAGTAGGATGTTTTTCTGTTCTTAAATAAATATTTTCACTATTTTTAAGAATTTCAAGCGTCCCTATAGTTAGTGAATCTATCGCACCTGGCCCAAGCCCTACAACTTTAATCATTAACTTCCACTCCTTTTTTTACTTCTTACTTAAAAATTTATTCTTAATTTCTTGATACTCAAATACTCTAAGCAAAAATATAAATATTAAATAAACAATAACGCCTATTAATATGGATATTATACAAGATAATCCTCCGCTCATTGTATAATTATAGACAATAACATCACTAAATACAACTGCAACTATCATTATAATCGCAGCAATGGCCGGTTTAACAAAAGCATCAATTTTGTTGAATTTTATATTTAAGCTTTTCTTTAAAACATGCATATTTAATAAACAACTTGTTATATATCCTAGAATTGTTCCTATAACTGCCCCATAAATATTTACAAATGAAAACGAAACTAATATGTATGTTACAATAACCTTGACGATACATCCTAAAGCCAAATTATATACAGGTTTCATATAATTACCTATACTTTGTAATATTGCTGTACTCGTTTGCGTTAGGATTACAAAAGGTATACATATTGAAATATATTTAAGTATTTCATATCCTGCCGCATCTCTCATAAAAACTAAATGCATTATAGGATAAGCCATAAAAAACATTCCTAAAGAAGATGGCAATGATATAACATTAGACAATTTTACAGCCATATCTACCCTTTTAATCAGTTCCTTCCGCCTGCCCAAATAGAATGCCTCTGCAATTATAGGCACTAGAGATGCGCACAGCGCCACAGAAAGAGCTAAAGGTACATTCATCAAGGTAAATGCTTTCCCCGTCAATTGACCATACATAACAGCTGATTGTAAATGTGAAAACCCTGCTTTTAGAAGTTGTTGTGGTACTAATACAGAATCTATTAATGACATAATAGTCCCTACTGCCGCACCAAGTGATATTGGAATTGCAGCCTTACCCAAATCTCCTAAAATATGCTTATGTTTGATTTTTTTCCTTACTGGTATTTCTCGTATCACCTTAAAATATGTTGAAACTAAATATATACTTCCCATAATAGAACCAACCAATGTTCCAAGTGCTGCTCCCCCAGCTGCATATTCAATCCCCTTTGGAAATAATAAATATGCAAACAATACTCCAGCTACAACTCTTCCAACTTGTTCTATTATTTGAGAAATCGCAGTAGGTCTTACATTTTGAAGTCCTTGAAAAAAACCCCTAAACGTGCACATAATAGATACAAAAATTGGTGCTGCAGCTATTGCCAAAAAGGCGTAATATGATTTACTATCCCATTTAAGCAATGATATAATAGGCCTTGCAAACATTATCATAAATGTAGTAAATACCGTTCCTAATATAATCATAAAAATAAGCGTTTGTCTTAATACCTGCCCAGCTCCCTCCCTGTCATTTTTAGCGTTCATCTCGGCAATAAGTTTAGACATAGCTATTGGTACTCCTGAAGCTACCGCCACAAAGAACATGTAGAGCGGATAAGACATCTGATAATATCCCATCCCCTCATCTTTTATAAGTGCTTGTATTGGAATTCTAAAAAATAGTCCTAAAAACCTTGCAAATATACCTGCCATTCCAAGTATAATAGTTCCTTTTATCAATGAATGTTTCTTCATAATAACCTCCTTATAATCCTATATTGCTGTAAATATATACATCCTATGATTATAATTATTTAATTTAAGAGACTATTATTACTAATACTTCAAAAAAATAAAAGTATATATTACTGCAAATATGTTTCAATTGCTTAGTAATATATACTTTATAACCTAATACAACTATTGTTCCATTTGTTTTCCTAAAAAAGATGCCGCAGTTTCAGCCAATTTTAATTCTAGATTCCCAAACTTTATTCCCGGCTCTGTCGACATTATTAGTACTGCACCAATTGCATCTCCTTCTGTTATTATAGGTGCGATTACTTGAGCACTGTATTTATTCTCCATTTCATCATCGTACAATGATATGACTTTTTCAAAGCCTTCGCCCAAGACAATTGGTTTTCTATTTTCCATTGCTTTTTCTAACTCAATACTAACTTTTTTATCAACATACTCTTTCTTAGGGCAACCACTTACGGATATTATATTATCCTTATCGCATACTATTATCGCATTTCCAATAGTTTGTTGTAATGATTCAGCATACTCCCTAGAAAATTCACTTAATTCACCTATAGGTGAATATTTTTTTAAAATAACTCCACCTTCTCTATCCGTAAATATTTCCAGTGGATCTCCCTCTCTTATTCTAAGAGTTCTCCTTATTTCCTTAGGAATAACAACTCTTCCTAAATCATCTATACGTCTTACTATACCAGTTGCTTTCATTTAAATACTCCTCCTTATATAAATCCTTATATAATATACTAGCTCTATTATTATCTTTCAAAACTTGAAATTTTATGCACATTTGTATATGTTTAATTTTAAAAAGGAAAATAAGGAGGATTCCGACTCAATTTATTGCTTCTTTTACTGAATAATTTTACAATTCTATATTAACAAAGTAAAAAAACAAAGAATACCTCTTTATATCGGTATTCTTTGTTTCTTAAAATTTAAAGTTTAAAATTTATAAGTTTTTATCAATTTTTGTTACATTAGCTTGTGTCGTCCATTTTGTCATTGCTGCTGTCCATGCGGTTTCTTTATTTTTTGCTAAAAGAGTTTTTTCTACTTCTGCCTTAACAACTTCAAATTTCTTTGCGGGATAATTTGTTCTTGCAACATCTTTTATCAAATGATATCCAAATTGAGTTTTAACTGGCGTCGAAACTTTACCTGCAGGTACCTTAACAGCAGCCGCCATAAACGTTGCATCCATTGAAGTATCATCGAATTTAAAAGTTCCTAACTCTCCACCAGCGGCTTTAGTTCCATCTGTCCCTTTTTCTTTAGCAAGTTTAGCAAAATCTTCACCCGCATCTAAACGTTTCTTAATAGCTATTGCCTCTGCTTCCGTTTTAACTAAAATATGAGCTAAATGAATTGTATTTGGTTTTGTTGAATATAAAGCTAAATTAGCATTATAGTATGCCTTTGCGTCTGCATCTGTAACTTTAACATTTTTTGTAGTTTCAGTTTTTAATGCATCTTGAATAACACTTGGTTTAATTCTTGCCTTTAATGCCTCTTCTGTTACACCAGCTTGCGTTAGCGCTGCTTTATACTTTGCATCCGTTCCTAAGCTTTTCTTAATCTCTAATAATTGCTTATTAATTTCTGCATTCAATTTAGCATCTGAAGGTACTAATTTGAGCTCTTTCGCCTTATAAGTTATAATCTCCTCATTAATTAAGCCTGCTAATACCTTCTGTTTTTGAGTTGTTAACTCCGTCATAGCATCGGTATTAGTTGTATAATTTGCACCGTATTGTGTTTGCAATTGTTTAATAACACCTGGTAATTGCGCTTCTATTTGTCCTTTTGTTATCTTAGTATCAAAAACCTTTGCTACTTCAGTTTTCGCAATACCTTCTGGTGTTTTTTCAATCATATTACAGCCAATTAACGATGTAGCAAACAAAGTTATTAAAGCCGCGCTAATTATTTTTTTTACGTTTTTCATTTTACTTCCCCCATTCTTATGTATATCGTAATTATAAATTTTGATACGATACCATTAATTTTAACACTAATTTACTTTATTTCAACTATACTTTTTATACGATTAACAATTTCTATCAAACTTGTAAGTACTTTTTCTTTAATTGAATTTTTAAACTTATATGAAAACGCTGGCTTATTTCCTAATTTGAATACAATACTTCTATTATATTTACTAACCAAAACTTTAACTACTTCTTTATTTATTCGTTCAGCCCTATCGAATTCTAATATTATCTCATCCTTGACCTCTTTAATTTCTATTATTCCTACTTTAGCAGCTATACATCTAAGGTATGCAATATTCATAAGGTTTTCAACGCAAGATGGTATGTCTGAGAATCTATCTTCTATCTCTTCTTGTATTTCTTGCATATCTTCCAGACAATCAATAGCTGCAATTTTTTTATAAATTTCAATTTTCTGAGACTCATCTTCTATATAAGTTCCAGGAATATATGCATCTATCTTAATTTCAACCGAGGTTTCAATAGGTTCCTTTTCAACATCGCCCCTTATATTCTTCACTGTTTCTTCAAGCATTCTACAATATAAATCATAACCTACAGCTGCCATATGACCATGTTGCGCGCCACCCATCATATTCCCAGCTCCCCTAATTTCGAGATCCCTCATTGCTATCTTAAAACCTGACCCAAGCTCCGTGAAGTCCTTAATTGCTTTAAGTCTTTTCTCAGCAACTTCTGTTAATACCTTATCTTTTTTATACGTTAAATACGCATAAGCTATTCTATTTGACCTACCAACTCTACCTCTTAATTGGTATAGCTGAGAAAGCCCCATCTTGTCTGCCTCATATATTATTATCGTATTAGTGTTTTGTATGTCTATTCCTGTCTCAATGATTGTGGTACACATCAATATATCATACTTATTCTCCATAAACTCTATCATTATAGACTCTAGTTCTCTCTCTGTCATCTGCCCATGTGCAATACACACTCTTGCTTCCGGAAGTAGATTCCCAATGTATGCCGCCATATCTTTTATTGTTTCTACCCTGTTATAAACAAAGAAAACTTGACCTTTTCTATTCATCTCTCTTAGTATAGCATCCCTTATTAATTGATCATTAAACTCCACCACATAAGTCTGTATTGGATACCTCTCCTCTGGTGGTGTTTCTATTACACTTATGTCGCGAACACCAGTAAGTGACATATGAAGAGTCCTTGGAATTGGCGTAGCTGTTAGAGTAATTACGTCTATGTTTTTTCGAAGGCTTTTAATTTTCTCCTTATGAGTCACCCCAAAACGTTGCTCCTCATCTATAATTAATACCCCTAAATCTTTAAATTTTACATCACTCTGAATAATCCTGTGCGTCCCTACTAATATATCTACATTTCCCTCTTTCGTAGCTTTAATAACAACCTTTTGCTGAGCCGGTGTTCTAAATCTACTTACCATCTCAACTTTTACAGGAAAATCTGAAAATCTTTTGGTAAGATTTTTATAATGTTGCTCTGCGAGTATTGTAGTTGGAACTAAAAATGCTACTTGTTTGCCATCCATAACTGCTTTAAAAGCCGCTCTAACGGCAACTTCTGTTTTTCCATATCCAACATCTCCGCATATTAACCTATCCATCGGTTTATCCGATTCCATATCTTTTTTTATTTCCTCAATTGCTATTAATTGATCTGGTGTTTCATCAAATGGGAATTCATCTTCAAATTGTTTTTGCCATATAGTATCTTTGCTGTATTTATGTCCCTTAAGTGTAGCCCTAGTAGCATAAAGCTTTACCAAATCCTCTGCAATATCCGCAATTGAGTTTTTAACTTTATTTTTAGCCTTAACCCATTCTGCTCCACCTAATTTGCTGATTTTGGGTGCCTTTCCTTCACTCCCAATATATTTTTGTACTAGATCTAATTGTTCCACCGGAACATAAAGTGTGTCTCCAGAATTATAGCTAAGATCTAAATAATCTCTTTTGTGACCATGAACTTCTAATTGCTTAATTCCTTTGTATACACCTATTCCATGATTTACATGAACAACATAGTCCCCCAATTTAAGTTCTGTAAAACTTTTAAGTTTACTTGCTCCCTTTTTATTAGCACGACTAACAGTTTTTCTCTTTGATCCACCAAAAACCTCTTTGTCAGATATAATGCATAATTTTAGCTGCGGGTATTCAAACCCCTTTAATTGATTCCCGAAGGTTACGATTACTTCTCCAAACTCAATTTTAGAAATACTGTCCTTATAGACACTTTCAATTCCTTTATCACGAAGTGTATCTATAAGTCTTTCGCCCCTGGTTCTTGTGCCCGATAAAATTACAGTCTTGTAGCCCTTACTTTTTTTATCCTTTATATCCTCGATAAGCATATCCAATTGGCCATGATAATCATAAATTGTAATTTGAGAAAAAGATATTATAGATCTTGGCTTAAGCATTTTTGTAGTTTTAGCAATCGCGTTTATTGTCATAACTTCAAGACTTTCTAACTCTTCATATATACGCTGCTTCTCAATTAAAACTTCTGCTTGTTTAGGAAGTATACTTCCTCGCCTTAAAGAAGTTTCATAATTTTCTTCAAACTCAAGATATACACTATCTAATTTACCTTGGCATCTTTGTGCATCATCAACTACTATAAATGCCCCTGACATATAATCTAAAAAAGTAGATGTAGTATCAAAAAAATAAGGCATATAACTATCAACGTCTTTGAAACTTCCTGTTTCCTTGAGTGCTTCTAAATTAATATTAACAAGAGACGTTATTCTTTCTATAGCTTCTTTATCCTTTTTCTTATGTAAATTTCCGATCATATTTTCTAGATTTTCCTTTATCTTGTCATAACCTTTTTTTCTACTATCCTGAGTTAGTATAATTTCTTTTGCTGGGAATATTTCTATTTTTTTTACCTTATCTATACTCCTCTGGGTTTCACTATTAAATGTCCTTATAGAATCTATTTCATCGTCATAGAGTTCTATCCGAAATGGCAACGCAGATATGGGAGGATATAAATCCATTATCCCTCCCCTTATACAAAATTGACCTTTAGTCTCTACTCTATCTACTCTCTCGTACCCACATTGAATTAATTTTTCTGAAAAGGTATTAAAATCTAGTGTGCCTCCTACCGATAATTTATAAGCATATTTTTGAAGCAAATTCACAGGTATGTAAGTAGCCGCTATTGCTTCTATACATGTAACTATTATTTTCTTACCACCTTCAGTAATTTTTTTCATTACCTTAAGTCTTTCCCATCTTAAATCCCCTGATACAGCATCTGCGTTATAAAATCCCATTTCTCTGGTTGGATAATAATACACGTCGTTTACATAAAAAGATAAGTCCTCATAAATATTTTTAGCCTCTACATCACTGTGTGTTAAAATAAGCATTGATTTATCTAGTTCTTCATATACACCATTTACTAAATAACCCTTTGCTGATTCTGAAAGTCCATATACTCCAATTGGGTATACTTTTTTTTCTATATTACTTAGGATATCTTTAAATTGATTACTTTCCTTTAAAGGCTTCATAAGCCCACTTAGTCTCATGTTAACACCTCTCACTCATTACATAAATGTATAAATAGTATTTTAATAGAATTACCTTCATTTAAGCATTAAAACCATTAAACTGATTCATAGCCTCACTGCATCCCTTTTCGATTATAGTTTGGGTTGCCTGTATAGTTGCCTCAAATGTCTTTTCCACAAGTATTCTCTGATCACTCGAAAATCTCCCTAAAACATGAGGTATTAGTGCCCTCTCTGGTTTCCCTACTCCTATTTTTATTCTAACAAACATGTCAGATGACAAATTCTCAATAATGCTTTTTAAACCATTATGTCCGCCAGCACTCCCTTTACTTCGTATTCTTAATTTACCTGGATCCAAACTAATATCATCATGTAGTATGATGATATTTCCACTCGGAATCTTATAAAATGAGGACGCTTCTCGTACACTTTCCCCACTCAAATTCATATATGTACTCGGTTTTAATAAGATAACTTTATTAGAACCTATATTAATTTCCGCGCATACACCTTTAAATTTTATCCTATTAATTGATACATTATACTTATCTGCCATCAAATCAATTACATCGAATCCTACATTATGTCTTGTATGTCTATATTCATCTCCTGGATTTCCCAGTCCAACTACTAAATACATCATTACCTCCAAATATTATTATGATTAAAGTATATATCTTTTACATAATTATTTTTTCATTTACCTTTTTTATAATATTATACCAATAAGTGTTATAATCTACAACTATACATAAAAATGCTCTACTTAATTCTAATTTGCAGCTTTTAATTCAGATAGAATTATACTAATATCTTTATATTTACCATTTCTTTGAACTTTGCACTGCACACTCCTTGCAACTTTATATTTATCTAAGATATTACTTAACTCTTCCATGTTTTTAACGCCTACTCCACCTATTTGAGTTATAATATCAGTAGGCATAATTCCAGCTTTGTATGCCCCACTACCACTTACTACTTCTTGCACATACACTCCCTCTATACCATTATTACCAACTGAGATTGCAGCTACTCCATAAATACCTATAGCAGGTCTTATAACTTTACCATAGGTCATCAAATCACTTATAATTTCTTTTGCTACATTTGTATTAATAGCAAATCCCATCCCAGAAGTTTCAGTAGCTGAACCGATTTTTAAACTATTTATACCAATTACTTCTCCGTTAATATTGCATAATGCTCCCCCACTATTTCCTTCATTTATAGTTGCATCAGTTTGTATTACTTTATATATGGTTTGCTCACCAGTCTTTTTGTCAACTATATTAACTTTCCTATCTAATGCGCTTATAATTCCTGCGGTAACTACTCCCGAAAACTGCTCTCCTAGTGGATTACCAATAGCAATAGATAAATCACCAACATTAACCTTTGATGAATCACCAAGTTTTGCCACAGGCAAATTGCTAGCTTCAACTTTTATAACTGCCAAATCTGATATAGCATCAGTCCCTATTACCTTCGCTTTCAACACCTTATAATTACTAAGCTTTACCTTTATTTCTGTCGCATTTTCAATCACATGATAATTTGTAATAATAAACCCTTCACTTTTAAATATAATACCGGACCCACTAACCTCAGGTGTTTCCTCTCCACCTGAGGTTTTAACGATTATACCAACTACTGTTGGTGATACCTTCCTTGTAACCTCTGAGATGGAATTTGAATATATATCCTTATTTTTTTCTTCTAATTTACTTTGGGTTAAATCACCGCTAATATTTTCTTGTAATTTATCTTTACTAATAACATAATTTGCTGTAATTCCTCCAGAAAGGGCAGCTATTAACATAAAAAGTATCACTTTTAAGAACATTTTAAAATAATTTCTTTTATTATTTTTTCTAAATTTAATTTCTCCAAAGATATCCTGACCCCGCTCTGCATTCTTCCATAAAGCATCTCTTATTTCTTCATTAAATTTATAGTTATCCTTGTTATCCATAGTCTCACCCGCCCTTCTTGTTATAATTACATTATGGAAGTTATTAAAATTATTCTACTTTCATTAATGTAAAAGTAAAATAGACACCTTTATCTTTGTTTTCCACCCATATATCTTCCTGTAATTGCGTTATTATATTTCTAACTATAGCTAGACCAAGTCCAGTACTGTCCTTTACTGTTCTTGCTTTATCTGCTTTGTAAAACCTATCCCAAATATGCAATAAATCTTCTTCTGCTATTTGTGGACCATCATTAAACACAGATATGAAAGCTTTCCTACCTTTAGTTTTTGAACTGATTTTTATTTTTCCACCCTCATTAACATATTTTATTGAATTATCTAATAAATTTGTAATTACTTGCACGAGCCTATCTTGATCTCCTGCTACGAATAAATTATCTTCTTCAAAACACACATCCACACAGGCGCGTTTTTCTTTAATTTTAGTTTCATTTTTTATAACTGTAAGTCTAATTATTTCGTTAATATCCACTTTAATAATCTTTAAACTAAACTCCCCAGCTTCAATTGCAGACATATCTAATAAGTCATTTACGAGTCTTGTTAATCTTTGAATTTCTTCATATGCAATGGATAAATAGTATTTTTCTTTTTCCTCTGGAATTACTCCATCTAGTATTCCTCCAATAAACCCCTTAATTGATGTTATAGGTGACCTAATTTCATGTGATACATTTGATATAAATTCACGTCTGTTTTTTTCATTTTTTTCAACAGAATCCGCCATAAAATTAAATGTTTGAGCTAGTTCTCCGATTTCATCATTAGATTTTAAATAAACCCTCTTATTAACATCCCCATTAGATATCTTCCTAGCTACAGAATTAATCTCTGCTAAAGGCTTTATGATAATTTTTTGAGAAAAGTAGTATATAACTATACAAGAAAATATTATTGCAAAAATTGCAGATATCCAAATTATTTCATAAACACGTTTTAAAGGGGAACTTATTTCGTCAATGGAATTGTATAATATTATTGATCCCTTAAAACTACCTGACTCATTAATTATTGGTGTACCGTAAACTCTTACAGTTTTATCAAATGCCCCAGCATAAGGTCCCGTAATCTCAAATGTATGTCCCTGTCTAAGTTTATCCAATTCTTCACCAAAAACTTGTTTTCCCATAAACTCCTTATGATCTTTATTAGATACAGCATAAACATAACCCATACTGTCTGTAAGCCATATATCCGACTTTATATACTTAGAAATTATGGTTATTATGTCATTTACTTGTTGAGACGTAGCGTCACCATCCCTCTCCATGTATTTCATAGCAATTCCTTGTATCATATATGACTTATCCAGAAATTGTTCTTTTTTTTGATCAAAAAAATAACTTTGGAACCAATAAGACAAAAATGACGCAATAATTATTAGGCTCATAGATATTATGATAGTGTAGGTTGCTAACATCTTAAAAAACAGCCCTTTTTTGACCACTTTACTTCACCTCAAATTTATATCCTACTCCCCAAACAGTCTCGATTTGCCAATTAGGTCCACCTTGAAGCTTTTCCCTTACTCTTTTTACATGAACATCCACGGTTCTAGAGTCTCCTGGATAATCGTATCCCCAAACTTCACATAAAAGCTGTTGCCTAGTAAACACCCTATTCTTATTAAGAGCTAAATAATGTACTAATTCAAATTCTTTAGGCGGCATTTTAACCTCTGCGCCTTTATATGTAACATTGTACGAATTAATGTCTATTTCTAGGTCTTCAAAATTCAAAACTTCTTTACCACCGTTATCTAAGTTATAACGCCTAAGTACAGCCTTTACTCTCGCAATTATTTCTTTTGGCTCAAACGGTTTTACTACATAATCATCTGCTCCAAGTTCTAGTGCTAATACCTTATCAAAAGTCTCTCCTTTAGCTGTAAGCATAATAACAGGAGTTTCATGTTCTTTTCTTATCCACTTCAAAACATCAATCCCATCAATATAAGGTAACATTATATCTAAAAGCACTAAATCTGGTTTATAACTTAAAAAGACTTCCTGCGCAGCCCTACCATCATGTGCTACTTTTGTAGCATACCCAGAGCTTTCAAGATACATTTTAATTACCTCGGCAATATTTTTATCATCATCAACTATTAGTATTTTACCTATAGTTCCTTCCATATCAGTACCTCCAAATTATTTTATCTATTATTTTTATTAATTAAATTCGAATAAATTTTCTTATAAATAATTTACCTTATTACTAATTTATCATACTTTAATGTTATCTTATTAGTTTTTTAAAAATGTTACAAATTATTCACCGTTACAATGGAGTAATTTCCTTGTTTTTCTAAATTTCATTTATGTATATTGTAATTATTTTTTAAATATCTTATAAATATCATTATAATAAAAAATAGCGATGCTTTATTATAATGATAATAAAGCATCGCTATTTTAAACTATGTAATTATATGTTATTAGTATCTTCAAATAGCTTGCTTACAGAAACATCTTCATATATTCTCTTTATAGCCTCAGCCAAAATTGGTGCCACTGATAATGTAGTGAATTTTGAGCACTGCTTCTCTTCTGGTATCTCAATTGTATTTAATATTATTAATTCTTTTATTACAGAATCGTTTATTCTTTGAATAGCGGGACCTGACAACACTCCATGACTACAACAAGCATAAACCTCTTTTGCTCCTAATTTAACTAAAGCATTAGCTCCATTAGTTATTGTACCTGCAGTGTCTATCATATCATCCATCATGATAACCGTCTTATTTTTAATATCGCCTATAACATTCATAATCTCCGCAACATTAGCTTTTGGTCTTCTCTTATCAATTATTGCTATTGGTGCATGCAATTTGTCTGCAAATTTTCTTGATCTAGCAACGCTTCCAAGATCTGGAGCAACTACAACTACATCATCCCTATCCTTAAACCCATTTTCGATATAGTATTTTGCAAGTATTGGTGTTCCAGTCATATTATCAACAGGGATATTGAAATATCCTTGTATTTGAGCTGCATGTAAATCCATGGTAAGCACTCTATCCGCTCCTGCAGTTGTTATAATATCTGCCACAAGTTTTGCTGTAATTGGATCTCTAGCTTTTGCTTTCCTATCCTGCCTTGCATATCCGTAGTATGGAATAACAGCCGTTATTCTCCCTGCTGAAGCTCTCTTAAATGCGTCAATCATAATAAGTAATTCCATTAAATTATCATTTACTGGGGCATTAGTTGATTGAACAACAAATACATCTGCTCCTCTAACTGTTTCATGAATATTAACAGATATTTCCCCGTCACTAAAAGTTCCTACTTCTGACGCTCCAACTGGTAATCCAAGTATATCTGCTATATCTGCCGCTAATTTAGGATTTGAGTTACCTGTGAAAATTTTAATGTTTTTGCCATGGCTTATCATCTGCAGTCCTGATTCTCAAAATTTTCATAAATCATACTTGAGTATAATTTATATATATTTTCATTCTATTTACTAAATAGAGTGGCAGTGTAGAGTATTAAAATCTCACATAATATATAACGTAATCTTTTATATGCCCATTCTACTGCGAAAATCAGTTTTCCACCTCCCTTTGTAATTTACTTACTGTACTTTGCTAACTTATTTATTAAGTCCTTTTTTTACAACCCAATTTTCAACGTTCTTCTGCCTTGCTCTAGCTATTGCCAAAGTATTTTTAGGAACCTCATTTGTAATTGTAGACCCAGCAGCAGTGTATGCATTATCATTAATTGTTACAGGCGATACTAAGTTAGTATTACAACCTATAAACACATTATTTCCTATTGTAGTTTTATATTTTGCTTTCCCGTCATAATTTACAACCACAGTTCCGCAACCAAAATTACATCCACTTCCAACTTCAGCATCACCAATATACGTAAGGTGAGATACTTTTGTATTATCCCCAATAGTTGATTTTTTTATTTCAACAAAATCGCCTATTCTAGCATGTTTACCTATATTGCTTTCCGGTCTTATATATGCATAAGGTCCTACAGTAGTTTTCTCTCCTATTTTGCTTTCAATTACTACAGAACTTTGAATTACAATTCCAGATTCCAAAACACTATCTGTAATTCTATTATTTGGATAAAGGACACATTCTTCTTTAATAATAGTTGTGCCTTGTAGTACATTACCTGGATATATAATAGTATCTTTCCCTATTATAACGTCGCAGTCTATATATGTATTGCTTGGATCCATTATTGTTACTCCATTTTCCATATGCTTTTCATTTATTCTTTTTCTCATAATTGCTTCAGCATTTGCAAGTTCCACCTTAGAATTAACAGCAGTAATTTCGTCGGCTAAAACATCAAATGCTCCAACTTTAAGCCCTTGATCCTTTAATATACCAATAACATCTGTTAAGTAGTATTCCTTTTGAGCATTATTATTATCTAATTTATCTAAACTAATAAGTAGCTCTTTTATGTTAAAGCAATACATTCCCGAATTTATTTCTTCAACTAATTTCTCTTCGGTGGTAGCATCCTTAAACTCAACTATCTTCTTAACCTCTCCAGTTTCATCCCTAATAATCCTACCATACTTTGCAGGGTCATTCATCCTTGAAGTTAATATAGTAGCTTTATAATTCCCTTTTTCATGATAATCTAAGAGTTCTCTAACAGTATGCTCACTAATTAATGGGCCATCTCCAACAAATATTGCGACGATCCCTTCATTACCACTTAGAAATTCTTTGGCACACATAACTGCATGGCCTGTCCCTAATTGATCCTCTTGAACAGAATAATTGATTTTTCTATCTTCTGTTCCTTTTTTAACCTCTGCGGCTCCTCTTCCAATTACCACATCTACCATATCAATATCTGCACTTCTCATGGTATCAATAACATGATTTATCATTTCTTTACCACAAACTTTATGCATAACCTTAGGAGTATTTGAGTTCATTCTTTTTCCTTCACCTGCAGCTAATATTATAGCGCATTTATACAAATAAAACACCTCTTTATACAAAAATTCGACATATTTACAGATTAAAAATTACATTAACTTTAATTAAAATACATTATATTATATTTTATATTATATTTTATAAAGCATTTAATTGCAACTAGCCTTAACTGTTTTTCATTATTTTTCTTCAAAAAACAAAAGGGGTTTCCCCCTCTTTTTTATACTTCTAAAACTTCTTCTGTTTTTTCTACTACCTTTTCTACTACTTTTGCCACTGGTTCTTCGTTTCTCACTTTTTCATACTCATCTAAAATCGCTGTTTGAATTTTCTCTCTTGTTTGAGTATTTATTGGATGAGCTATGTCCTTGAATTCTCCATCTGGTGTTTTTCTACTTGGCATAGCAATAAAAAGACCACTTTGGCCCTCTATAACTTTAATATCATGAACAACGAATTCATTGTCAAAAGTTATTGATACAATCGCTTTCATTTTACCTTCTGTAGCAATTTTTCTAATTCTAACATCTGTGATTTCCATACACTCCACCTCCAAGTTGCGTTATACGTTATATTTATACTATTTCTCTATAAATTGTATTTCTCCTTCTAAAATTATAAATAAATATTAAATATTTTGAATATTACACTTTTTCGAATATTTCTGATGGAGTTAACTCTGCGATGCCTTCATTGTTTATTCCTGTAAACTGAATAATTGATATGTACTCTTCTACTAATTTATGTCCACTTTCAATATTATCGACAAGAACACCAATACCTAAAAGCTCACTTTCAAATTCTTTAAGCAAATTAATTATGCCTATCGCAGTCCCTCCAGCCTTCATAAAATCATCTATAAAAACACATTTGCTCCCTTTTTTTATAGATTTCCTAGATAATGACATTGTTTGGATCCTATTACTAGAACCAGAAGCATAATTTATGCTAACAGTACTCCCTTCAGTAACCTTAGGATCATGCCGTACAATAACCAGTTGGACGCCTAACATCTTTGCCACCTCATATGCCAGTGGTATTCCTTTGGTCTCCACCGTAACTACGTAGTCTATATCTAACTCACTAAAAGCAGATGCAAGTATCACTCCTGCTTTGTGCACTATTTCTGGATTATACATAATATCAGTCATATATATAAAATTTCCTGGTATAACTCTATCTTTTTGTATTAAAATTTTGCATATCTCGTCTGCAAATATCCTACTTTCTTGCTTTGAGACTCCACAAATATATTTTACCCCACCAGCTGCGCCAGCTACTGTTTCAATTCTTCCCATCGATAACTCATTAAGCGTTTCCCTGACAATAACAATATCTTCACTAATTGTAGATTTAGCTGCATTAAATAATTCTGTAAAAGTTTTTAGATTTATTGTTTTATTGGGATTTTCTGTTAATACCTTTGTTATACCCGTAACTCTTTGATTTCTACTATATTTATTCATAATATATCACCCATATTTTTATTTTACGAATTTTACCTAGTAAAATTCATAATATCATTCGTATTTTAATTGTAAATCTTTTTTATCTTTATTACAATGCTTATAAATCCAATTCCAGAACGTTATTTTGTATTTTATTTAGTTTTTTTTGAATTGTATATAGTTTTTTTGTTATTTTGTATATAATTAAGAAGTGCTTATAATAATTATTTAAAATAAGCAATACTAATATAATTTACATATACTAAATAATAATAATTTTTTTTAAGGAGTTGATATAATGTCTTTTGATTTTATAAAAGATAAGAGCAAAAAAATTCATTTCATAGGTATTGGCGGTATAAGCATGAGCGGTCTTGCTGAAATACTTGTAAAAAACGGATATAAGGTTTCAGGTTCTGATATGCATTCTTCACATATAACCGATAAGCTAAAAAAACAAGATGTTGAAATATATATAGGACATAATGATTCTAATATAAAGGATGTTGATTTAGTAGTTTACACTGCTGCTATCCCCCCTGAAAATCCTGAATATATTAAAGCTATTCAATTAAATATTCCTTTAATGGATAGGGCTGAATTTCTAGGTCAAATTATGAAAGGTCATAAATATAACGTAGCGATATCAGGTACACATGGTAAAACAACTACAACTTCAATGCTTGCACATATAATTTTAAAGGAGGATGTAGATCCTACAATATTAGTTGGCGGAGAATTAGATGCTATTTCCGGCAATGTTCTAGCTGGACATAGTGACTATTTTATTACAGAAGCCTGTGAATATAAGGCTTCATTTTTAAAGTTTTTCCCATATATTGCAACAATACTTAATATAGATGCAGATCATCTAGATTACTATAGAGACATAAATCACATTAAAGACACTTTTGTAAAATTCATTAAACTCATACCAAAAGAAGGCTACTTAGTTGCAAATATAGAAGATGAGAATGTTAAAACCATTCTCCATAATAATGATTATAAATGCACTATACTTACTTATGGTCTAAATCACGGAGATCTTAGAGCAAAAGATATTATTTATAACGAATTAGGTTGCGCAAACTTTAATGTATATAAAGAAGACTTATTGCTATTTCACATAAATCTTAATGTACCTGGGCAACATAATGTTCTAAATTCACTTGCAAGTATAGGAGCTTCACTAATCCTTGATTTTTCGCAAAACTCTATCACTTCTGGTCTTTCAGCATTTAATGGTACCCATAGAAGATTTGAGTTAAAGGGAACTAAGAACGGAGTAACTGTTATTGATGATTATGCTCATCATCCTACAGAAATAAAAACAACTTTAAGTGCTACTAAGCATTACCCCCACAATAAAATTTATTGTGTTTTTCAGCCCCATACTTATTCAAGAACCTTAAGCTTATTTGATGATTTTTCAAATTCCTTTTACGATATAGATACTCTAATCCTCGCAGATATCTATGCTGCTAGGGAGAAAGATACCGGTGTTGTAAGTTCAGATATGCTTGGCGATAAAATAAGACAAAAAAACGTAAATTGCATAAATATTCATAGCTTTGATGAAATTGTAAGTTATCTTAAAACCAATTTACAAAAGGGCGATATTCTTATAACTATGGGCGCAGGAGATGTTGTTAACGTAGGCGAAATGTACCTAAAATAATTATATATTTAATCAAAATATCTTTAATAATTCATAAAAAATCATGGGCTACTTGCCTATGATTTTTTTATTTTCCATTATATTGCGTAAAAATATCATTTCGGGGTAACACTAAACTTGAAAAAATGTTTTGGAGGTATATATAATGAGAAATTTTCTAGTTTCTGCTGTAGTTGATATAGCAATAATTTTTGCCTCATATTTTTTATTTGTGCATGTTATAAGTGGACCAACCCGCCATAGATTGTACGAAAAATTTATGAGTTCTTTCGCAAAATTTGTAATTATTATTTTTGTAGCAAGTGTTTTGGTCACATCCCTTACTGCTCTAGTATTATATAAGACGCAATATATAGTGTATATTAATGTTGCCGCTCCGGTCTTAGTCTCTGTATTGGTGGGTTTTGTTATGTCTACTGTACCCACTAGAGGCACCGGCGATAAGGAAACGGACGCTAAGAAAAAGTAATTAACACATTGCTGTATTTGAATTATATACTGAAAGTACTATCTGAATTTTTTAAACACGATAATTGATAATTGTTGTGTTTAAAAGTAAATATATAAATTATCTTGACATTTATACATTTATTTTATATAATAGGTATTGTCTTCAACAAATAGAATTTGTGTTTTATAGATTTTATATCAAATATTTTTAGAAATATTCGAAATTTTTGTTGACATTTGTCATTTTATTTTGTATAATTAAAATTGTCTTCGGGGTGTAGCGCAGCTGGGAGCGCGCGTGGTTTGGGACCATGAGGTCGCAGGTTCAATCCCTGTCACCCCGACCAAAAAGAGTTGTCTAACGACAACTCTTTTTTTATTTTAAATTTTTTCACAATATTAAAATGTATAAAAAACTTCATTCTTGATAAAGTTAATAATGATACTCCATTTTATTGTGTTTTCTCAATATTATGCTAGAATCATTAAATAACTTATAACAAATTAGGAGTGATTATATTGAATAAAATGTATAACAAACTTTTTAAGGACCTAATTAAATCTTATAATGAAGATAATTTTAAAAATAAGGTTCATGAGTTACTATCTAAAGATGATGTTAATAAAAAAGACCTAAGTGCTATAATTTCTTCACTTTGTGGTGTTAATGTAGATTTTTCGCTTAACTACATAGAGGATTTAAAAAAGGCTATATCGACCTATGAAACAAATCATAAAGTTGTAAATAAAATTAAAAGTTGTACTATGAATTGTTCAGATAAACCGGGAAAAACAAGTTGCCAAGCATCTTGCCCTTTTGATGCTATATTAATAGATAATAAAACGAAGGCTTCCTATATTGATAATGATAAATGCACAGAATGTGGATTTTGCGTAGAAGCATGTCCTAGTGGTGCTTTAATGGATAAAGTAGAATTTATTCCACTTTTAAATTTATTAAAAGGAAATTCTACAGTGATAGCAGCTGTAGCCCCTGCAATTACTGGTCAATTCGGTGAAAGTGTTAATGCTTATAATCTTAGAACCGCTTTCAAAAAGATGGGTTTCGCAGATATGGTTGAAGTTGCATTTTTTGCAGATATGCTTACAATAAAAGAAGCCGTAGAATTTGATGAACATGTTAAAACAAAAGAAGATCTAATGCTTACATCCTGCTGTTGCCCCATGTGGGTAGGAATGGTTAAGAGAGTGTACAATGATTTAGTTAAGTATGTATCCCCATCTGTATCTCCTATGATTGCATCTGGTAGAGTATTAAAGAAATTGAACCCTGACTGCAAAGTAGTCTTTATAGGCCCCTGCATTGCAAAAAAAGGTGAAGCTAAAGAAAAGGACCTTTTAGGTGATATAGATTATGTACTTACCTTCGCAGAACTTAAGGATATTTTTGAGACACTTAGCATTGACCCTGAAAAGCTTGAAGAAGATGTCTCTACCGAATACGCATCTCGTGGTGGTAGACTTTATGCAAGAACTGGAGGAGTATCTATAGCTGTTGGCGAAATGATAGAGAAATTATTTCCGCAAAAACACCATTTATTAAATGCTATTCAAGGAAATGGTGTAAAAGAATGTAAAGTACTACTTACAAAAGCTCAAACTAAAGAAGTTGATGCAAACTTTATTGAAGGTATGGGTTGCGTTGGTGGTTGTGTTGGTGGGCCTAAAGCTTTGATTGACTCTACCTCTGGAAGAAACAGAGTAAATAAATTTGCAGAAGACTCAAAAATTAAAACATCCATAGATAGTGATTGTATGAAAGATATTCTAAGTAGAATTGGGATTAATACTATTGATGATTTTAAAGATAAAGAAAAAACCAAAATATTTGGTAGAGAATTTTAAATAATATTAAAAATTATATGTATAGGTTTATTTATGATACAATATACAGTAATATATATAAGTGATTTTTTATAACAAAGGGGGGAGTTTATGAAAGCATTATTTGAGTATATAAGTAATAAAGATATTAACATACTTAGAATTATAAACAATTCTTGGAAGTGTAGGTTTTTAGATATTACAATGCCATCTATGACCTACTTAGGCTCCTTCCCTTTTATGTTTATATTTTGTACTGCTACTTTTTTATTTCATAGCACTTTACTTCATACTATGGCTATTAATGCTATGATTTCAATAACACTTAGTACTGGCATTGGTAAAATACTAAAAGTAACCGTTACTAGACTAAGACCCTTTATAAAAATTCCAAACTTAAATATAAAGAAGATAGGTATTGATAAATACTCCTTCCCATCAGGGCATACAACCGGTGCATTTTCATTAGCTGTTATAATAGCCTTGTATTTCCCTATATTTGGATTTATAACTATACCCTTAGCTTTATGCGTAGGGATTTCTAGAATATACATAGGAGTTCACTACCCAACAGATGTTATTGTTGGGATATTTATTGGAACCACTTGTTCTTTACTTACTTATAAGTTCTTTTGAAGTCGTTAAAATGTATCACACTTACATAAGGGGTGATTAAATGCTAAATAATATTAAAGCTGCAATTTTTGATTTAGATGGAACCCTTGTCGACTCTATGTGGGTTTGGGATAAAATAGATGAAAATTATTTTAAATGTAGGAATATTACAATACCCAAAGATTTAAAAAGCCAGATAGAACATCTTAGCTTTGATGAAACTGCAGCCTATTTTAAAAATAATTTTGGGATATTAGACACAATAGACGAAATCAAAAAAGAATGGAACGATTTTGCTTATAATCAGTACCTTAATCACGTTAAACTAAAACCCGGCGTAGTTGAATTCTTATCATTACTTAAAACAATGAATATAAAAATTGGACTAGCTACAAGTAATAGTAAATCCCTATTAGAAGTTGTTCTTAAGTCTAATGGCATATTCCACTATTTTGATTCTATAACACTCACTGATGAGGTGTCTCGAGGCAAAAACTTTCCAGATGTATATTTACTTGCTGCTGAGAAATTGGGGGTAAACCCTGCGCATTGTGTTGTATTCGAGGATATACTTCCAGCAGTCAAAGGTGCAAAAGCTGCTGGCATGAAGGTAGTCGCTGTATATGATTCTTCATCTAAAGATCAAAAAGAAGATATTATTATAAATTCAGATATGTATATACTAGAATATAATGAATTAATTGCAGCAATTTAAAACTCATGTTTAAACATGAGTTTTTTTTACGAATTTTTTTGCATAGTATTGAATACTATATACTAATATGCAACAGACTTTAATCATATAAGTAATTTACAAGGAGAGATATTTTTGCTTATTTTTTTATTTTCAATTCTTTTGATATGCTTTGGTGTATATCATTATACGATGAACCAAAAATTATCAACTCAAAAAACTCAATTAAGGATTAGTTCTAAACAAAATAGAGATTACAAATCAAAAATTTCAAGTTTACATGATTCCGATATCCCTATAGTAATAAAATACAAACCATCTCTTTATAGGACTGGAACTACGAAAGGCACTTGCAGTCTATATCTAAGCCCCCTTGAAACTTCTCAAATTCTATCTACTGTAGTTAAAGATACTTGCGTAGAGATTAAAGATTGTGCTGAGATTTTCAACGTTTCATGGTATGAAGTAACTCTTAAATCTGAGACTAACATTAACAATAAAGGTTGGATAAAAAAAGACATCCTAATTACTCTCGATGATACTGTTAATAATCATGAAGAGACTATTTATGAAAAAAGTGCTACTTAAATCATCTCCTTCGGCGCTGCAACAGCTTCGAAGAAGATACATTGACGACTTTCCTTCTGAAATGTAGTTAAAAAACAAAGGCATATATTCATAAAATATATGCCTTTTAATTAATCTTTTTTATGTGTTTTTTTAGCATGTTTAGTTCCAGAATTATTCTCTTTCTTTTCCTTTTCTTGTTGACTCGCACAAGAATTATCTTTTTTTTCACCCATAACATTTATACCTCCTACATCTAAAATCTATTAATCCTATCATTGTAATATTTTATCCAATATACAAATTTTCAATCACTCTATTTATATCATTACTTAACTTTTTTATTTTTTAAAATACTAATTATGTTATAATTTATAAATAAGACTAACACTCTCGTTAGAACTAAAGGAGTTTAACGACATTTCAGAAGGAAAGTCTTCACTTGTATAAGTTAGAGCTATATACCCTAACAAATAGAAAACTTCAGTGGGAATATAAATCTCCTTCTGAAGTCGTTAATATTGCAGCTCCAAAGGAGATGATTTAATATGAGAATAATATCCGAAAATGACCTATGTATAAATAGGCCATATATAAATTTAAAGAAACTACCAATAAGAAGTTCCTTAAGAGTTGGTGAAATTACTGAAGCTGGCTTTAAAGGCACCTATATAATAAATCAGCATACGCAAAACTTATCCACTAATGAGAATTACATGTTACAATTTAGTAAAGGAATTCAAAAAATAACACTTGATACTGAACTACTCCATGGACTCTTATTAGTTGAAGTCAATTATTCATCTAAAAATAGTAACAAATCTTCTAAGTTCAAGGTTTACCTTGTTTTAGATTATATAAAATATTCCTTACCCTTTAGTTCATTTAAGGATATTTACGATAACTGTATGAATATCTTATCTAAAGAACTTCAAGATAAAGAAGAACTAACTTACATAAAAGAAAGCTTTGACAATTTAGAAAGTGATGAAGTCTCAGTAGATATAAAATTAAATTTAGAAAGATTACAAGAATTTAAAGATAAGGTAAACTACAAAAGAAATATATATTATTTTGTTATAAATAACATAACTTCAACTACTTCGAAGTACGATATTAACGCTAAACCTAAAGATATACTAATAAGTAATACTTTAAAAGTTCTAAGATACGATTCTTCTACAAGACTATATATTATACTAAAACCTATTGATAAAACAACTAAAACAAAATTAAATGTCACTGATATTATTTGTGACCTTGGTGAAATTGGTTTCCCAACAGTTAGCATATGCACGAGTTATGGACTCGGAAAATTATTAGATGTTAAAAATAATGTTATTCCAAATACTAATACATTATCATTATTTGCTAACATACTAGACCTTGAGATAGAAGTTTTATAAAAACGATATATAAAAAAGAGCTAGAATTTAATTTATTCTAGCTCTTTTTATATATCCTATATAATTTTAGTTGTCCACTCTTCACAGTCCCACACATCAGTTACTACATCTTGATAAAATTCTGGCTCATGACAAACTAGAAGTATGCTTCCATTATATTCCTTTAAAGCTCTTTTTAACTCATCTTTTGCATCTACATCTAAATGATTGGTAGGCTCATCTAGTATTAATATATTAGTTTCTCTGTTTAGAAGTTTAGCAAGCCTTACCTTTGCTTGTTCTCCACCACTAAGCACAGTAACTTTACTTTCTATATGTTTTGTAGTAAGTCCACACTTAGCAAGTGCAGATCTTACCTGCCCCTGAGTTAAGCTAGGAAATTCTTGCCAAAACTCTTCAATACAGTTATTTCGATTAACTCCCTTTATTTCTTGTTCATAGTATCCTATATATTGATAATCTCCTAAGTTTGTATGACCCGAAAGAGCTTTGATATCTCCCATAAGACTCTTTAACAATGTTGTTTTCCCAACACCATTAGCACCAGTAAGCGCAATCTTTTGTCCTCTTTCCATATACAAATCTAATGGCTTAGATAATGGGGTATCGTAACCAGTAACTAATTCCTTAGTTTTAAATATTATTTTTCCTGAAGCTCTTGCAGTTTTAAAGTTAAACTGTGGTTTTGGTTTATCTTGTACAATTTCCATTCTATCAATTTTATCTAATTTTTTTTGTCTTGATTTTGCCATTCCACTAGTAGAAGCTCTTGCTTTATTTTTAGCAACAAAGACCTCCAGTCTAGTAATTTCCTTTTGTTGCCTTTCATAATCAGATTCCATCTGTAGCTTCTTAGCCTCATGAACTCTCAAAAATTCATCATATGAACCTATATATCTGGTTAATTTTTTATTCTCTACATGGTATATTATATTGATTGCACCATCTAAAAATTCAATATCATGTGATATTAATATAAATGCTTTATCATAATTTTGAAGATACCTCTTGAGCCACTCTACGTGTTGCTCATCTAAAAAGTTAGTAGGTTCATCAAGAAGTAGAACATCTGGTGCTTCTAGTAGAAGTTTTGCAAGGAGCACTTTTGTCCTTTGCCCTCCACTTAACTCTGCAACATCATTATCAAGCCCAACATCCTTAAGACCAACTCCAGCTGCTACTTCATCAATCTTAGAATCAATGCCATAAAAACCGTTATTATCAAGTTGATCTTGAATTGTACCCATTCTATCCAATAATCTTTCTAATTCTTCAGGTGATGCCTCTGCCATCTTTTCTGTTACGCTAAGCATTTCCTCTTCTAAGTCAAAAAGATATTTAAAAGCATCCCTTAAAACATCCCTAATACTCTTGCCTTTTTCCAAAACAGTATGCTGATCCATGTATCCCACTCTGACATTGTTTGACCATTCAACATCACCTTCATCTGGCATAAGCTTTCCGGTAATAATGTTCATAAACGTTGATTTTCCTTCTCCATTTGCTCCTATAAGTGCTATGTGTTCTCCTTTAAGTAATCTAAAAGACACATCCTCAAATATTACTCTGTCGCCAAAACCATGGCTCATATTTTTAACTACTAATATACTCATTTGTATTTCCCCTTACTTTAGTATGATTTTACATATTTATATTTCTACATTTGTAATTATTTACTTATTTATATTAATTTGATGTTATATATCAATTTCCGACTAAAAAAATAGTCCAGTATTTACATAATTATCTTTATTTCAATTATATATATAAAAATGGCACATACATAAGTGTAATTTATAATTGACCTTATGTCAAAACAAATTTTTATATTTCATATTACAAATTAATTCTGTGTGGTATACTACTATAGATAAATAACTTGATAATTATAATTAAAACTATTATAAAACATATGAGACATAATATTTCTATATATTATGTTTCCTTAAAAAGCACAGGAGGAATTTAGAATGGCTTGTAAATTTTACTTATATAAAGGTAGAGGTACAAATTCAGAAAATGGACATCTTTGGATATATGCTAATGAAATTGAAAAATTTGATGGTGAATATGAAAATGGAGACATAATCGAAGTATATAATTTTAGAAATGAATTTATAGGAAAAGGTTATATAAATGATGTTTCTAAAATTGCCATAAGAATAATGACAAGAGATATTCACGAAGAAATAGATGAAGATTTTTTCAGAAAGAGGCTTCATGCTGCATGGGAATATAGAAAAACAGTTATAGATACTTCAAGCTGTAGATTTTTGTTTGGAGAAGCAGATTTTGTACCAGGCATGATAATAGACAAATATGAAGACTATTATGTTATTCAATCCCTAGCTCTTGGAATAGATAAATATAAAGGTATAGTAGTTAAGCTATTAACAAATGAATATGGTGCAAAGGGTGTATATGAGCGAAGTGATGCTAAAGTACGTGAGCTCGAGGGAATGGAGCAAACAAAAGGATTTTTAACAGAGCCTTTTGATACTACTATAGAAATCATCGAAAACGGAGTTAAATACAACGTTGACATTGAAAATGGACAAAAGACTGGATTTTTCTTAGATCAAAAAGAAAACAGGGCAGCTATTCAAAGATTATGTAAGGATGCTGATGTTTTGGATTGTTTTACGCACACAGGTTCCTTTGCACTTAATGCTGGTATAGCAGGAGCTAAAAGTGTTCTTGGTGTAGATATATCTGAATATGCCGTAGAATTTTCAAGAAAGAATGCAGAGCTTAATGGGCTATCAGAAACTGTTAAATTTGAATGCCACAATGCCTTTGATATATTAAGAGAATGGTCAAGAGAAGAAAAAAGACAATATGATGTAGTAATCCTAGACCCACCAGCTTTCACAAAATCTCGTTCCACTATAGATGGTGCAACAAGGGGCTACAAAGAAATTAATCTACGTGGTATGAAATTGGTTAAACCAGGCGGATATCTTGTAACTTGCTCTTGCTCTCACTTTATGAAACCTGATATGTTTGCAGATACTATTGCTGATGCAGCTCTTGATGCTAAAAGAACACTTAGACAAGTAGAGTTCAGAACTCAAGCAGCAGATCATCCAATACTATGGAATTCTGATGAATCTTACTACTTAAAGTTCTACATATTCCAAGTGGTATAAAGTAACCAAAGTATATATTACTCCAGATGCTTTCACTACGCTATGTAATTCTAAAATTTACTTTATTTATATTTACTAAAAAACACAAATAAAAATAAAGTAAATTAAGAATTAACAAAGCTAGTTCAAATGCATTTTACGTAATATATACTTTTTTATTACTTTATAAGCCACTTAATATTCAATCCCATCTGCACAATACCGTAATCTCTTTAAAGTATTACCCCATCTTTATATTCTGGAACAATGTCTATAATATCTTTTTGACAGCAATATTCTAAATCTGCAGATAGACCTAACTTCATTATTGTTTTATAGTGATTTGCATACTTTATAAAATTAAGAATATCTTCATTGTTTTTATAGATGTAATTAGAAGTTACTGCTATGTCTGATAAATCTGCTTCTGCTAGTTTTAATATGTTGTCAATTATGTATCCACTACATAAAAAGTCATCTATAGAAAATTCACCATAAGTCCCCGCATTAACTATTACTACATCCTTATTTAAAGATACTATTCTACTTGCAATGGCTTTAGCATTTAGCATTGACCCTATTAAGATGTTATTAGCACCAATGCAGCCTTTTATAGCCTTAGTACCATTAGTAGTAGTCATAACAAGTGTTTTGCCTTCTATGGACTTCCTGGTGTATTCAAGTGGAGAGTTAGAATAGTGGAAACCTTCTATCTTCAATGCATTTCTCTCTCCCCCAAGCATAAACTCTTCTTTACTATTTTTAACAATTTCAGATGCATCCTCCACCGTCAAAACAGGAATTACACCGACGCAGCCATTATTCATTGCCGTAACTATTACACTAGTTGCCCTAAGCATATCTATAACTATTACAGTCTTATTTTCTATTTTTTCCTTCTTTATATCATCCGCAGAAATTATTATATCTATCTTCATATGTCCTATCCCCTTTGTAATGCTATTTTTCTTATACTATCTATTATTATAGTACATATTTATATCCATATTATCTAATATACTGAATTTATTATATAAAGTTCCCCCTGTATATGAGTTAATATTCATATAACAATATTCTTAGGCCCTTATAAATAAACGCCACAAAGTTTATCGTTAAAGCTTTATTTCCCTTATAACAAATAAAAGACTCCACCTGGAGCATAACTCTCCTTATGAAGTCTTTACTATTTGATTTGCAATAAACTTTTTTTCCTTAGAGAACGCTATCAAAAGTATATATTGCGCGAAAGCATTCCAGCAATATATACTTTTCGATATAGCGTATCTAAGAAAAAAAGTTACTCTACTTTATTTCCTTTCCATATCAAAAAGGCTATAAGAAACACTGATGCATCTTTAAAATCTCTAATATCAAAATTTGTTTCTTTCTTAATCTTATCTAGTCTATAAATTAAGGTGTTCCTATGCACATACAACTTTCTAGCAGCGTCACTTATATTAAGACCACAATCTACAAATTGCTCAATAGTTACTATCATTTGACTATCAAAAGCATCAAATTTATCTTTTAACATGTATAACAGTTCCCGCTTAATTTTAGCATCTACATTATATACAATTTTCTCAAATAACATCTTATTATAATTAAATATATGATCTTTTATATCAAATTTTTTACCAAGTATCATGCACTCGGCTGCTTCATTATATGCCTTCTTAATTCCCTTTATATCATAATTTATATCCCCATAGCTTACATAACATTCACAATATAAATCAGATGCGATAGACTCCTTAATGCTTTCTATATGCTGCTGGACTTCAGCAAATTGACCAATTACAATAATGTTATCATTGTAAATTAAACTCACGACTTCCTCATTATCATATATTTGTTTTATAATGCTTAAAGCCTCATACTTGCTTCCATTAACACTTATTAATATGACATAACATCCATTTTTAAGAAAAGGCAAATTTATATTAATGTTATCAATTGAAATTTCTCTATTCTCTAATATATCAATAACTGCTTGTTCCTTAGATAAAAAAAGTTGGGTATACTTATTTGCTATAGTATATTTGAGCAAAGCTGTACAATTTTCATACTGCTTTTCTAAACTAATTATGCCTTTAACTCTTCCAAGCATAATAGTAAAGCTAGTTATATGTGAATTTTTAATATCTAAGTCGCTGATATATAGTGAATTACCATCCTCGGTAACTACATTAAATGGTATTTTTGAAGAATGACTTAAATTCTTTAAGAATTCATTAAAATTGTACATTTTCATTTGCCCCCTAGATTAAAGTGTTTTCAGTTTCTTTATCAAATATATGAATTTTATTTGCATCCAAAGCAATTTTAATTTTATCTCCAACTTTAGCCGTAGACGATCCATTAACCCTTACAACAATATTTGTATCTCCTTTTGACATATAAATATTAGTCTCTGCTCCCATGAGCTCTACAACCTCAACTTTAGCCTCTACAATTGAATCTTTATGTTCCTCAAGGAAAGTAATACCATCATCAATATCCTCCGGTCTTATTCCCATAATAACAGTTTTACCTATATAGGATTTTTCTCTTAAAATTTTAGCTTTATCTTCTGGAATCGCTATAGTTTCATTATTGAAATTAATAACAATTTTTCCATTTTGCTCTAAAATCTTAGCGTCCATAAAGTTCATTTGAGGACTTCCTATAAATCCAGCAACGAATATATTAACTGGGTGCTCATATATATTATGTGGAGTATCTACTTGTTGAACTAGTCCATCTTTCATTACAACTATTCTTGTTCCCATTGTCATAGCTTCTGTTTGATCATGAGTTACATATACAAATGTTGTTTGAAGTTTATGATGTAGTTTTGATATTTCTGTTCTCATTTGTACTCTAAGTTTAGCGTCTAAATTTGATAATGGCTCGTCCATTAAGAATACCTTGGGATTTCTAACTATTGCTCTTCCAAGTGCTACCCTTTGCCTCTGTCCACCTGATAATGCTTTTGGTTTTCTGTCAAGTAAATGTTCTATATCAAGAGTTTTAGCTACGTCTGTAACCTTTTGTTTTATTTCATCTTTTGGCATTTTTCTTAGTTTTAACCCAAATGCCATGTTATCATATACAGTCATATGAGGATATAGTGCATAGTTCTGAAAAACCATTGCTATATCTCTATCCTTAGGTGCCACGTCATTTACGACTTTATCGCCAATATATATTTCACCTTTTGATATCTCTTCAAGACCTGCTATCATCCTTAAAGTCGTTGATTTACCACAACCTGACGGTCCTACAAAAACTATAAACTCCTTATCTTGTATTTCAAGATTAAAATCCTTAACCGCTGTTACATTGCCATCGTAAACCTTGTATATGTGTCTTAATGATAAACTTGACATAATATATTCCCCCTATATGTTTGTTTTAAATGATTTTCAATATACCTATATTGTAATCCTTTAAATCATACTTATCTATTCCCAATACCCCCAAAAGTGGTGAAGTTAATTTGTAGAAAGACACAAATTAGTACTATAGTAATCTAGGCCTTGTTTATTAATATTGTTAACCTATAAAATTTTTCCCTTGATATAAATCTAACTCTTTCATTTTATTATCTATATCATTTAATACTTCCCATTTTTTTAAACTCCACATAGGACCTATTAATAACTCCCGTGGTGCGTCCCCTGTTAGTCTATGAATAACCATATTAGGAGGAAGCATAGTAATTGTTTTGCAAATAATATCTACATACTCATCTTGATTTAAAAATTCAAGTTTCTTTTGCTTATAGAGCTCAACCATAGGTGTATTTTCCATAAGATGAAGCAAATGTAGCTTTATACCCTTTATATCTTTATGTGAAACATAATCTATAGTTTTAAGCATGTCCTGGGCACTTTCTCCAGGAAGTCCAAATATAGTATGTACCACCACATCAATATTTCTTTTATTAAGCTCAACCAAAGTCTCTTCAAATTTATGTAACTTATAACCTCTATTAATAATTTTTGCACTTTCATCAGAACTCGTCTGTAGTCCTAGTTCTACCCATGTGTACACTTTGTGCGAATATTCCTCTATTAAGTCTAATACATCATTATCTAAGCAATCAGGTCTTGTAGCTATAGCAAGTGCCACTACACCATCTTGTGATACTGCTTCCTGATATTTTTCCCTTAACACATCAACACTTGCATATGTATTTGTATACGCCTGAAAATAAGCAATATACTTTCCGGATTTCCATTTCTTACTCATCATAATCTTTATATCTTCGAATTGTCTGGTAATAGAAAACTTTCTATTACCAGCGAAATCTCCGGAGCCCCTCTCACTACAAAACAGGCACCCCCCACTACTAATAGTTCCATCTCTATTAGGACAAGAAAACCCAGCATCTAAAGCAATTTTAAAAACCTTACTACCGAACTTTTCCCTTAGAAAATAATTTAGACTAAAATATCTTTTATCATTCCATAAATTCTCCACTAGCGTCTTCCTTTCTTTTTTAAAAAATATTCAAACAAATAACTAGCTGTTAGACTAGTTATCTATTTTATAAACTTATGTTAATTATACCTTATCTCCATAGTGAGTGTATTAATTATAGCTTTTTCACGGTAAAGTCCTTTAAATTTAATTTCCATTTTCCAATAATATCTCCTTCTGCTCCATTACTGTTTGATTTAGATATTACTTCATATGTCATATTATCCTCGCCGAAAGAAGAAAATATTATTTGGACCTTTTCTATAGGATAATCTTTTTCAAAATTAATTGGAATCATATCCCCATTGTCTACTTTATAGACTCTAATACATTTTCCTGTTTTTTCACTATTATATTGTACAAGCAAAAATTTTTCATCCATTGAAAATGTCATAAATTCGACTTTGGAGTCAAATAATAAATCTATTGGTATTAAATCCTTTCCTATTGGTTTTTCTTTAGCCATTGCACCAGATCCTCCGCCTTGTGATGATTGACCTGATTGATCTGCATTTCCCTTAGCTTGAACTTCAAGAGACTCATCGATATTGACAATACCAATAAAAGTATTTTTATTATAAGTACTAAATGCTATTTTATCTCCTTCATAGCTAAAATTCATGGGTCCAAATTCTTTTAATGGTACCATTATTTTATATAATTTTGCTCCATCATCTTTTGAGTATGAATATTTAGGGATTCCCGACACATCAATAATTAAATTTGTCTTTACATTTTTTTTATCTCGAAATCTAATGCCTGTACCTTCTATGAAAGCTTCCTTTTGTGGTGTATTCGTAATTTCGCTTATTTTATATTCGGCTCCATCCTTAACAATCTTAATAGAATATTCATCCACACAAGACAATGAACTACCTATAGACGTCCTACTAACCCTCACCTTAAAAACTCCACTTCTGCCAACCTCATTACTTTCTGTAACTTTATAACCCTTTATCTTCATATTGCTAATTGGCAAATCCGTAGCTTTACGATACAAATCTTTAGTATATAATTTTTTACCATTTTGAAAATCTTCTTTCATTATAAAATTCATATAACTTAAAACTACGTTGTTTGCAGTTTTAATTTCAAATGCATTTTTTTTTATCTTCTCTTCTTCCTTTTTATTTGAACATCCTGCAATAGACAAAATACAAAACAGTATTAATAAACAGCTTAAAAATTTTTTCAATATTTTCACTCCCTTCAATTCATTTATACTTAATATTTATAAATTAAAATAATTTATCATATTATAGTTTCCCTCAAACTAAATTTTTAATTTATATAATTATTATTTTAATTGAAATAATTGTTTTTTATTAAATAACACACATATATTTATATATATAAGCATCTTATTTAAGTGTGACTCTAAATTTAATAATTTTGTGGAGGAGATATCTTGAAAAAAACAATTGGTTTAGTATTTCAAACCGCGGCTGTATTTATTGGTACTATAGTAGGTGCAGGACTTGCTTCTGGTCAGGAAATAACTCAATTTTTCAGTACTTATGGCTATGTGAGTTTCTGGGGGATTCTTGTATGTTGTTTAATTTATATTATAGTAAGTTCAATCATTGTTTCTATTAGCCTAAAACATAAGTTAAGTTCCTATACCGAGCTTATAACTCTCGTAAGCCCAGGTTTTTTCGGTATAATCACGGATATTTTCACAAGTTTTTTCTTAGTAAGTGGTGCCGCCGTAATTCTCGCTGGAAGTGGTGCACTTCTTCACCAATATTTTGGTATTTCAAAATGGGTAGGAATTTTACTTATGGCTATAATCTCTTTATATACTGTGCTTAAGGATACTAAAGGATTAATAACTATAAATTCATTTATAGTTCCAACCTTAATTACAATTATTGTAACCATATTCGTTTTATATTTGCTATTTCACAAAGATATGTTAAGTGCTACTTATATAAAACAGATTCCCTCATATAAAGATAATATAATACCTGCTCAATGGTTTTTTTCAGCCTTGCTTTATGCAGGTTTTAATATGTTATGTTGTAGCGGTGTACTAGTCCCCCTAAGTCAAGAAATTAAATATAAACGAGTTCTTATTCCTGGTGTTATAATAGGTGCATTAGGTCTAACTATCTTATGTTATTTGATAAATACAATGCTTTTATTAAATATTCCTCAAATTTTTAAATATGAAATTCCCCTTCTTTATATAACACACCGTTTTGGCATGTTAATGCAAATTCTTCTACTTTGCGTAATCTTTTGTGAAATGTTTTCAACTGAAGTTTCCAATATCTATAGTGTTGGAAAAACTCTAGAGAAAAAGTTTGATATTTCTTATAAGAAAGCTGTTTTATTAATACTTGTTGTAGCTTTGCCTATCTCTCAAATTGGATTTAAAACTCTAATTAAAGTCCTCTATCCTGGTTTTGGTGCAATAAGTTTTATATTTTTAATTCAATGCATTTTGTTTTATAAGAAAACTACTAAAAGACAGAATTGACATTGTATATATCGAAGCTGTACAATTCTTATATATTCTAAGACTTGTAATTATAAATCAAGGAGATAAAAATGATAAATAAAAACACAAAAAAATTATACGACTCAACCTCTTTAGACATACTAAAAAAATGCAATTTATGTCCTAGGAAATGTTCTGTTAATAGATTAGATGGTGAATTAGGCTATTGCAACGCTTCTGAGTATATAAAAGTAGCTAAAGTTTCTTTGCATTATTGGGAAGAACCTTGTATTTCAGGTAAATTAGGTTCTGGTACTGTATTTTTTTCAAATTGTAATCTGAAATGTGTATTTTGCCAAAATTATAAAATAAGTCATAATAGTTTTGGAAAAACGATATCTATAAATCGCCTTAGTGAAATTTTTTTAGAGGAGCAGAAAAGAGGGGCACTCAATATAAATTTAGTTACGCCAACTCACTATGTTCCCCAGATAATAGAGTCCTTAAAACTGGCTAAACAAAGTGGTCTTAGTATTCCTATTCTCTATAATTCAAATGGATATGAAAATATAGACACCATTAAGTCACTCAAAGGATTCATTGATGTTTACCTGCCAGACTTAAAATATTATGGAGACAAATATGCTCTTAAATATTCAAAAGCACCTAATTATTTTAATACTGCAAGTAAAGTTATTACTGAAATGGTCTCACAAGTAGGGAAAGTAAAATTTGATGATAATGGGATAATTAAAAAGGGAGTAATAATTAGACATCTAATGCTGCCAGGTTTATTATTTGATTCTAAAAAAGTAATAGACTTCATACACTCTACCTTTAATGATGATGTTTATATTAGCTTAATGAATCAATATACCCCCCTACATGTAGAAACTAAATTTCCTGAAATAAACAAGACACTAAACCAGGATCATTATGATGCTTTAATAAACTACTGCTTAAACTTAGGGATAACAAAATGCTTTATTCAAGATAGTGGAACTTCCTCACCTGATTTTATACCCGATTTTAACTTAAGCGGAATATAACAAATGTCATTGTAACCTATTTCATCTTCTAATAATTAAAGGTCTCGATGATTTAATCATGGAGACCTTTAATTGTTCTATATAAGTTATGCTTTCATCTAAAATTAAATTTAAATCTTTTCAAAGAAAAATATAACTATATCTTATATTTCTTTAACTCCTCTTTAAATGAACTTGTTATCTTTTTGAACTCATATATACTGTCTATTAGCTTCTTAATTTCATTTGTATAGGTTCCAACACTTGCACTTACCTCTTCTGATGATGCGGAATTTTCCTCTGAAATTGCGGCTAATGACTCTATTGTTTCATATATGTTTGCAATAGATTTAGCTTCTCTATCTAACTCATTTATAGTATCTATCATTGCTGTTGAAACTGTTCTAACAGACATAGTGGCCTCATAACTTATATCTCTTACATCCTCTAGTCCCTTAGTCTCATTTTGCAAAATATCATATTGATCACCAATTTTATCAACAAGTACATTTATATCCTTAACAAACTCAATCAAATTGCTGTTGATTTCTTCTACAGCGCTCTTAGACTGTTCTGCAAGCTTTCTAACTTCATCTGCGACAACAGCAAATCCTTTTCCTTGTTCGCCTGCACGCGCAGCCTCTATGGATGCATTAAGAGCAAGTAAGTTTGTTTGCTCAGAAATTTGAGAAACAATCGATACTATGCTTGTTATGTCATGAGCCTTCGTTTCAAGCTTTATCCCATTATCCTTAACTTCCTGAAATTTTTCTAAAGTTCCAAGTATATTTTTACTTGTTTTATCAACACTTTCATAGCTATTGTTTATCTTTTCAAGAGCTTTTTCTAACTCATCCTTGTTATCATTCTCATTTTTAACAATATCCTTAAGCGATCTAATATTATCATTTAAGATTAAAACAGCATTTTCAGTACTCTCGGCTTGACTTACGGAAGTATCCGCCATTTGCTCAACTACTACTGATATATCCTCTGAGGTATCTTTCATTTTATTCGAAATCGTATTTATGTTTTGCGCAAAAGTATCCATCTCGTCAGTTACACCCTTAAACTCAACAAAATCTGCTCTAAATCCTTTTTTATATTTCTTAATGTTTTTGTATAACTCTTCGTACTCATCCCCAGTAACTATATCTCCATCTTCAACATAATTATTGCTATTAATCTGGTCTATAGTTTGCATGATTAGCTTCGCAGGTCTTCCCATTATAAAAGATGCAAGACATGATGCTACTCCAGAAATGATAGAGAAACCTAATACTTTTAAAATATCACCTGTACCAATTAATATCATTGCCCCAACCAAAGATACAATAAATGTAAATAGGCCTACTTTACCATGAGTATTATTAATAAAGCCTAATGATAGGATTTTATTAATTTTATATGTTTTTTTATAATAAATGTCCTTATCAAATGTAAGCTTTAAACTCAAGCTATCTGAAGTTTTATCTAATTGCTCAATTTTAACTTTTTCATTAAAATACTCACATGTACCATCTAATAGTCCTAAAAAATAATCAAACATCGCTCTTTTAGAATTATAAGTAAAAATAGCTTCCCTACTTGAAATGGGGGTTATCCCTACTAACGGTGGTTTTGCTCCAGCGAATTTTTTTGTCATTGCAACATGTATATCAAACAGCGATTTTAAAAACGAGTATACATTTTCAGTGTTAAAAAATGCAGGAAAATCTCTATGAAACGCTGTCAAATTATCTTTTCCTATGGTTCTCCACAATGCATCGATAGGTATATTTTGGTTTTTAGATATATCGCCAATTACATTTTTAACTTGGCTATCATCCACGTTCTCCACCGGTGAAAATATTTTCCGAGAATTCCACCCCACAGATTTCATCGCATTATTAACCGTATCGTCGCCATAAAGTTTTCTACATGTTTTCATCCAAGTAGCTACTACTGTTCCTTTCATAATAATATCCCCCCCTTGTTCCTCTATTGATTATCTTTTATTTTTAAAATCAATAGTTAATCCCCCATTAATTCATAGCCGTTATCACATCCTTCATGCATACTACTATTATAAGCTATCAGTAGTGATTTGTTAATACTATTAATTATTAATTAATCATTTTTATTCTATAATTAATGTTAAACTTCATTTATAAATAATATATCTACCATAAAAAATAGTTATAACTTAAACTGTATACTATCTAGTTTTGCAATTACCTTGATGTCATTGTGAGGAACTGTATCTGTTTTTAATGAAATTCTATTACTTATTAGCAGAACTTTGTTACTATCTAGTTTTTTTATCTGCCTTAACACTCTTTCTCCATTATAATCTAATAATGAAATAGAATTATTTTCAATTTCATGAGTCAAATGTGCAAAAGCAATATCTCCACTACAAATTCTGAACCCAAGCATATCATCATTTTCTATTTCTAAAAATAATACTTTATCTTGAGCGTATCCTTCTACTTTATTTGATATTATTGGCATTTGTTTCTTCCCTATAGCTTTAACTAAATCATATTTATAAATAGCAACATCTTTTAAAACTGAACTAAATGCATCGTTCCACACTTCATTTACTTTTCCTGCGATTGGTCTCTCAAGTTTTGGATTTCTTTCCTCTCTCTCCAAATCATCTTCAAATGCCACAGATCTATCTTCTATTTCTTCTCCTAAAATCTTAGATATTTTTTCTAAAAGTTTTTCATTTATAACTTTTTTTCCTAATTCAATATCATTAATAAACCCTTCAGAAACTCCAATTTTTTTACCTAATTGTTTTTGACTTACCTCTTTTGTTTCTCTTACTTGTTTAATCCTGTCTCCTACTCTACTCATAATTTCCCGCCTTTCCAATTAAATAATTGTTTTTAATCATTTGATTACAATTTTACACCATTTCTTGTCTATATAAAAATTTTTATTTAAAATTTATATTTATATATACAACGAAATATAAATCCTCTGCTTATAGCAGAAGATTTATATTTTGGATCCTGTACCTTATTTACTTTTCTTGTAAGCTTCTCTTTCTGCAATAAGATGATGCATAAGATAGCTAACTGTCCAATTAATAGATGTTGGTGTAACTGCTGCAAGTATTGTATCGCTGCTTTTAATTTGTCTTATATCGTCAATTAGCTCATACAATTCCTTATCTGCAAAGTTACTAAATATAAGTAATTTTTCATTAGGTAATTCACTATTACCCTCTGTTTTTTTAACATCTCGTAATACTTCCCTAATTGTTACGTTACCCATATTTTTCTTGATTACTCTGCAAGGTAATATATTTTGTTTTACTAGTAAATCATTAAATTTTTCTTCATCTGCACCAGTTAGTCCATATGCAAGGATAACTTTTTCATTAATAAGATCCACACTATATTCCCCCTACAATTTATTATTTTATATTTACTTTATTTTTTTTGGTTCATTGTACTTAATTCCTAAAGTATCAACACTCATATCTTTTATCTTTTGCTCTTTGTTTGGTTTATCTCTAAAATCTCTTTCGACCTTAGCTATTTCTAAAGCATTTTCCATCCCCTCAGTTACTTTACCAAAAGCTGCATAACTTCCATCTAAATGATAAGAATCAGCCACCATAATAAAGAACTGGCTCCCTGCTGAATCTGAGTCATTGGATCTAGCCATTGATAAAACACCCGTTGAATGTTTTAAATCGTTTTTAAATTTATTAGAAGAAAACTCACCCTTTATAGAATAGTCTGGTCCACCAACGCCTGTTCCTTCAGGACAGCCCCCTTGAATCATAAATCCTGGAATTACTCTATGAAAAACAAGTCCATTATAAAAGCCCTTATTTATAAGGCTAATAAAATTATTTACCGTGTTTGGTGCAACCTCTGGATATAACTCAGCCTTTATCACTTTTCCATCTTGCATATTAATTGTTACTATTGGATTCATATATTTACCTCTCCTCTTGTTATGTATTTATTATAAATTATATCACATTTTATATCATTTACTATTTTATATATATAAAGACACCCTCAAAAATAATTAGTAAGCCCTATCTATTCTTAAGAATGTCATCCTATTAAATATTTTCCTTACCAACGCTTATTCGTAAACTCATTTTTTCTTGTGGTTCTTCTAATTTTATTTGGATATTTCCTCCAGGAAGTATTATTAAAGAATATTTTTCTAGCATGTCTATCTCTCGATTTATGTCAATATTAACTATATCTATTTCTAAGTTATCTAATGGTTCTCCTTTATCATACTTATAGCCAATGGCGAGCCCCCCGAATGTAACTGTATCTTTCAATTGTTTATCATCATCCGTAATAATTAAATGCGCAGTGTTTTTATTCTCTTCAGATTTACATACTAAATGATTTAAAACACATAAGCAATTATTTTGCACAGGATTATCTATAGTTATGCAATTAATTTTATTTACCCTTTCAATCTTCATATTAAATATATCCTGATCTACGTAATATTCATTATCTTTTTTCAATTGAAATACTCTCATTTTATCACCTTATTTCTGTTGTTTCTTTGTATGGTTTATACTATTCACCTAGTCATACTATTGCTATAATTAATTTAGATATATATTACATACACTATTAAATCATCTCCTGCGGAGCTGCAATATTAACGACTTCAGAAGGAAATTTATTCTCCCACTGAAGTTTTCTATAGAGTATGCAACTCCACTTATAGAAGTGGGCGACTTTCCTTCTGAAATGTCGTTAAAAACAAAAACAGCCTAAAACTAATTTAATTAGTCTTAAACTGCTTTTATATGTACATACAATAATTTCTCTTAAATTCTTTTAATAAGATTATAGTTTTAATAATTTATAACTTAAATCTATTGTATTATCATTCGTAGAGGAACTATATATAGTTACAATACCTTTTTTAGTCTTTTCATTTAAAAGATTATTACTAGTAAGTTGTCTTTTTAGTTGATTTACAGTGCCTATACTTCCATCAATTATAATAGTTTTTTCTCCAACAATCTTAATTAATTCTTTTTTTATAAATGGATAATGAGTACACCCAAGTACTATAGCTGCTACATCTAAATGACTAAACTCTTTTAACTTTCCTTTTAAGTACTCATTTATTTCATCGCCATCTATAATTCCATTTTCAATAAGCTCAACTAGGCCCGCACAAGGCAAAGGTATTATATCGACTTCTTTGTTGTACAACTTCATTAAATTATCGAACTTTTTTTCAGTTAAAGTCATAGGAGTTGCCATAATAATTACGCTTTTACCTCTACTAACTTCTACAGCAGGCTTTAGTGCTGGCTCTATACCGATTATAGGTATATCTTTATATCGCCTTCGAAGTGCATCAATAGCTGCACTAGTAGCAGTATTACAAGCAATCACTACTACTTTTACGCCTTTTTCCAAAAGAAAATCTACCGCTTTAAATGTTAATTTTCTAACTTCATTTACATTTTTAATTCCATAGGGTGCATTTAACGAGTCTCCAAAATAAACAAAATCTTCATTGGGAAGCACTTTTAAAGATTCCTTTAACACACTTATTCCGCCTACTCCTGAATCAAAAAATCCTATCGGTCTTTCTCTATTATTCACATTATCACCACCATATTAAGATTAACAATTCTAAAAACAATCTATAATTTATAACAAATTAAATATATTTATTGGTGTACAATCATTTATTAGTCACATATACGCATTCTCATAAATAGTATGTTATTGAGTCTACCCATTTAATTTAAATTATACCATAAAAGGAGGAAGTGTTATGCCTTCAGGTCCTAATTTATACAAAATCAAAGATTCAATAAGCAACGGAATTGAGGTTTTATCAAACAAATCTGAAGATTTTATTGAAATATCCAAGCTTAAATATAAACTCCATTTTGAAGAAAATAATATGGATAACCTCTATCGCGATCTTGGAAAAGAATTATATTCAATTTTCAAAAGCAATAGTCGTATTGATTCTTCTTTATTAGATTACTGTAATGCTTTAAAAAAAATAGAAAATCGTATAAAGAATCTTGATAAAGAAATTAGCAAAGTAAATAGAAGTAAATAAATGCTATAAAAGCATATTAAATCATCTCCTGCAGAGCTGCAATATTAACGACTTCAGAAGGTAACTCCCCCTTAAGACGCGGGAGTTACCTTCTGAAATGTCGTTAAACTGCACCCTACCTACAAAGCAAGGTAAAGCTATCTTATATTTAAACTCCTAATCTATATATTATATATGCTCTTATTTAATTTTATCATAAATTTGCAACCCTTATTTATATCCTGCACCAAAGTTATACTTCCTCCATGTTTTTCAATTATTGCTTTTGATATTGCAAGACCAAGCCCCGTACCACCATTCCTAGAATTTCTCGTAGTATCTACGCGGACGAAAGGTTCAAAAATGTTGCCTTGAAATTCCTTAGGTATTCCTACTCCATTGTCCTCAATAATAATTGAAGCAACATTATTATCTAATAAAAGCTTGATACTAATAGTAATACCTGGGCTATTATATTTAATACTATTTAATAAAATATTACTTAAGGCTCTATCTAAGTTCTTTCTATCAAATGGAATTTCCACTTCATCTTCCGTAATACTAAATTCATATAAAACGCCTTTTTGCTCCATAATTGGAACATATCCAGCAATGAGTTCTCGTAAAAACTCACCTATATCATGATTGCTTACATCTAGTTTATATTCTGTACTTTCAACACGTGAAAACTCAAAGAGATCTTGAATTAGGTCGTTTGCTCGCCTGCTATTGTTGTTAATAACTTTTAACAACTTATTTCTCTCCTCTATTTCAATATCATCATTCTCTAATAAGAATTCTGAATATCCGAGTATACTTGTTAATGGATTTTTTAAATCATGCGATATATCAAGGATCATCCTTTTCCTATTATGCTCTGCCTTCTCCTTTAATAACTTCTCCTCTTGTATCTTTTCTGCCATTAAATTAAATGCGTCCTTTAATTGCCCAATTTCATTTAAAGAGTTAATTTCAACCCTTGTAGAATATTCTCCATTTTTTACAGTGTTAACACCCTTTAAAAGTTTTTTTAATGGTTTTACAAACATCATTGATGTAAGTTTAGAATAAAGTACCATTGTAGATAATAAAAATATAAATATTATAAATGGGAATATTGTTAAAAAAGTAAATCCATCATTCTTACGTTTACTAACCTCTTCCAATTGCTGCTTATGTTCGAATCCCCATGTATAAGCATCAAATATACTGTTTGGCATAGCTGTAATTAATATAAACTCTTTCTTTGTACCATATTTACTAGAATAAAAATAACCATCCTTTAAATTGTTAGTAATCATATCCTGATAATACTTTTGTGGGTATTTAAATCCCACTTTATGCTTACTACCATTTTCCATAACAATAACTAAATTTTTATCAAGCACTTCAACATAACCCTTATGTTTTATAAAATTTGTTACATTTATATCTTTATAATTTTGCTTTATAATATACTCAGCTGTTGCTTTATTTGTTGGTAGATCCACATAATCAGCAGAAAAGTAAACCAATAAAGTTACCATTGTTAGCATGAATATTGCAATTATAATAATTAGAAATATAATATAATTTTTAAATAATTGAGTAGCCATTTTCTTGCTCTTAAAGTAAAGTCCTATTTTTTTTAACTTTTTTCTATTCATTATGCTGTAACTCCATTTTATATCCTATACATCTTATTGTTTTTAAATATTTCGGATTTTTAGGGTCTTCTTCAATTTTTTCCCTAATATGGCTTATGTGTACCATGATAGTATTTGAGTCTCCATAATATGGATTACACCATACTATTTCATATAGCTGTTTTTTAGTGTATACCTTTCCTGGATTCTCTAAAATAAACTCTAATAACCTATATTCCTTTGGATTTAAAGCTAAAGGAATATTATTTTTATAAATACAACAACTATCCTTGTCTAGCATTAACTCTCCAACAACTATTGCAGTTTTATGAGTTTTATTAGAATATTTATAATACCTTCTAAGCTGAGCCTTAACCCGTGCAATTATTTCAATAGGACTAAATGGTTTTATTACATAATCATCTGCCCCTAGTCCAAGCCCAAGTATTTTATCTGACTCTTCTTCCCTTGCAGTTATAAAAATTACCGGTATCTCACTAGTTTCTCTAATCTTTTCAAGAACTTTAAATCCATCAATTTTCGGAATCATAACATCAAGTAGTGCAATGTCTATATCTTTACTTTCAAATATATCTAAAGCTTGAAGACCATCTTCTGCCGTAAAAATCTTATATCCTTCTTTTGATAAATGAATTTCTAGCAATTCTCTTATATCTTGTTCATCCTCTACAATTAAAATATTCATTATGTATCCCTCCCATCCTTTATATATTGTAACCCCAAAGTTATCATCAACTCAAATAAAATATTTAATCGTATAATACTACCCGGCAACAATACTCTGTTGCTCTTCTTCACCCATTCTAAAAACTCTGTCCGCGTTTTCAATAGTTGAGAGCCTGTGCGCAATGATTATAGTTGTTCTGGTCTTTCCATATTCATCTATAGTGCTTTTAATAAGTCTTTCCGACTCCGAATCAAGGGCTGATGTGGCTTCATCTAATAAAAGTATAGGCGCATTTTTAATGATAGCCCTTGCAATAGCTATTCTCTGACATTGTCCACCGGACAGTCTTATGCCTCTTTCACCAACAAGTGTCTCATATCCTTGTGGCTGCTGCCTTATAAAAGTGTCTGCATTTGCTGCTCGTGCTGCTGCAAATATTTCTTCATCCGTGGCATCTTCTCTTCCATATCGAATATTTTCCATAATCGTGGTGTTAAAAAGTATCGCTTCCTGTGGCACATAAGCAATCATATCGCGGATTTCACTCAAAATCATATCAGAGAGGTTCTTTCCACCGATAGATATCCCCCCTGAATTGATTTTATAAAATCCAAGTAAAAGCTTTGCAACAGAACTCTTCCCACTTCCACTTTCCCCGATAATTGCTAGTGTTTCGCCTTCTTTTACGGAAAGGTTAAAGTCTTTTAGCACCAATTTATCTTGTGTATATCCAAAGTTAACCTTATAAAATTGAATATATTCTGCTTGATTAATGTGCTCGGCTTCCCATTTTAAAGGTTCTTCTTCTATGTCAAGAAAATCGTATATTCTCTCTGTTCCTGCAAGACTATTGTAAAACATGGGATAATACTGACCAAACTCTCTAAAATTTGCATCGAGAGCTGTTTGTAAAGTCATTATTGCAAGGATATTACCATATGTAGTAAGTCCATGTTTTACCATTATTGTTCCAAGCAAAAGAAAGACCAATATATTCAACATAGATATAAAGAAATTATAAGAAGTAAGCAAAGCTGTTATTTTACTATTTTTCAGACTAAGCCTAGAAACTTCACTGTTATCTTTCTTAAACTTCTCTCTCATACTGCCGGCAAGTTGATACATTTTTATTATTGACATGCCGCCTACAATATTTCCTATGGTAACTGTCATATTACTCATTTGTTTCTGAATTTCCTTCGTTGTTGCTTTGAGCCTTTTAGCTATGTAGGTATTCGCAGTAAGTGTAATTAGGTTCAATGTTAATATTATAAGTGTAATTCTGTAATCAAATACGAACATAGGAATCAAATAAATCACTATGGTAGCAAGAGAAGCTACGGTACGTCTAAAGTGTCTCATAAAAATTACGGCTACCACCCATGTATCGTTTTCAAAGACAGACAATACCTCACCGCTATGTCTCTTTTCATAATAATTCACATCTATTTTATTAAACTTCTCGTACACAGCCTTATTCAAGTTACAATGACCATATTTTGCCCTGCCATTAAACATAAATGTAAACACTGGAAGCAACAACACCATTAAGATCATATAAATGACAAGGATAGCAATCATTTTAAAAATGAACCACATACTCTCTGGTGCACCAATATCAAGTAGCATCTTTAAGAGATACGATTCTAACAATGCACTGCTTGATTGTAACAGTATCATTCCTATTATACCCGTAAAATACACAAAGAAATGGCCTTTTAGAAACACGAAAGTATTCTTCAAATCTTTATACAATTCATGCATCTTGCTCACCTGTATTACCTAAGACTTGATTGCTATAAAGCATATTATATACCCCTTTCTTTTCTAATAGACCTTCATGTGTTCCATTTTCAGCTATAATGCCATGGCTTAATACATATATTTCATCTGCATTAATGATCGTTGATAAGCGGTGGGCTATGAGAATGACTGTTTTTCTTTCACTATAATTTTCGATGGCCTTTTGGATTAGCTTTTCTGATTCTACATCAAGAGCTGATGTCATTTCATCTAGCAAAAATATAGGTGCATCCTTTAAAAAAGCACGTGCAATGGCGATGCGCTGTTTCTGCCCTCCTGAAATATTAGTTCCTCTTTCAGATAAAACCGTCTGATAGCCTTCTGACATACTCATTATAAAATCATGGGCATAAGCTTTTTCAGCCGCTTGTATTATTTCATTAAATGAAGCATCAGGCTTGCCATAGGCAATATTTTGAGCAACTGTCCCTTCAAAAAGATATGTATCTTGCGCTACATAGGAAATATTCTTTCTTGCCTTCTCAATGTCCCATTCCATTATATTCTTACCAAATAAACGTACTTCGCCTTGGGTAGTTGTATGAAATCCTAATAACAACTTAAATAAAGTACTCTTACCGCTTCCACTCGAGCCAACAAGTGCAACTGTTTTTCCTTTTGGTATAAACAAACTTATATCATTGAGTACATTGTCTGACGTTTTATTATCTTTACCATAGGAAAAAGAGACGTTATGAAGTTCAAACGCTATCTCCCTTTCAAAAGCTTCTCCTGTTCCAAAGGCTTCTTCGCTAAGTTCCACAATTTCCATCACTCTGTCCACAGAAACCATGGCTTCTTTAAACTCAGTTACATATCTTGTAAGTTCTGAAAGGGGTTTTGATACATTTTGTAACAACAAGATAAAAGCTACCATTTCACCATTTGTAATATTGCCCTTATAAGCATTATAAAACCCTAACATTATGGAAACAAACATAGGTGCTGACCTAATGACATATTTATAAGGTCCTGCTTTGACCACTAACTTCTCATAAGCTACAAAATATGAAGTTGCCTGTTCCATATTTTCATCAAAATATTTTTTACGTCTTTCTCTAAGATTATATGCTTTCTCAATTTTAATACCATTTACAGTGTCTTGTGCGATCCCCATAACCTCATCCATCTTCTTGCTGAACTTTTCCATTGTATCATAAGTAGGTGCTGCCACTTTCTTAGCAACTGCCACTGCAACAGGTATACATAGAGCACTTACAAGTGTCATTGTAATATTAAGTGTCAAAAGATATATAAAACAGCAGATAAGAACAATCATGTTGCTTAAAAATTCTGGCAATCCTCCAGACATATAATCGCCTACGCTACTCATATCATGAAGTATTCTATTATTGATACTGCCTGAAGATTCATTTTCAAAATACTCATATTTGCTGTTTATTAGCTTATCATTGGTTATATTTCTAAGCTTCTCTATCAGTCCAATTGAAAACTTAGACCTGATAATCACCCCACTATAGCTTAGCCCAACTCCCAAAAACGTTATAATTACAAATTGAACAAATATTCCAAGCATCTTTCCCTCGTCAATGCCATGGTCTACTGCATTTTTCGCAAAATTACTTACTATAATTGTTATACCTGCCATCCCCATATTCATTAGGAGCTGCAGGATAAACAACTCTTTCTTATCTGACAGCTTCCATATCTTTAATATATTCATGCCCTAATACCCCCCCTGGTCAGTAAAACATAATTTGTTTGTTTATTATTTACTCTTTGTAAAGCTTTACATTAAAAGCGTATTTACTTATGTACTGCTCACCCTATGATTAGCCGGTGAGGTTTTTACACTATTAAAAACACCCAATATGATTTTACTTCATATTAGGATTTTTTAAACTATATGCTCTTTTAGGCGTTCTATACTTATTCTATCATTTTTTACATGTATATACAATATTTGCAATCTTTCAAACCTAATTAATTCTTAGAATAGTTCTGTAAAATAAAAAAATACACCAATTTATTTCTAACACCGCAAACCCTTATACATTATACTTTATATTAAAAACCCTCATTTACTTATGGTACGGTTCCCCACTTATTATTCTAAATCCTCTATAAATCTGTTCAAGTAGCATAACTCTAAATAGCTGATGTGGGAAAGTCATCTTAGAAAAACATAATTTATAATTGGACCTTTCTAAAACACCTTTAGACAAACCTAATGATCCACCAATTACAAAAACTATATTGCTCTCTCCCCTTACCCCTAAATCCATTATATAATTTGAAAATTCCTCTGAGGACACCATATTCCCCTTTAGTTCTAGAGCAATAACAAACATATTATCCTTTATATTCTTAAGTATAGCCTCTCCTTCTTTTACTTTTATTAATGTCTCCTCTTTTCCAGAAGCATTATCTGGCGTTTTCTCATCACTTAACTCAATTATATTAAGTTTACAATATCTAGATAATCTTTTTGCGTATTCATCTATAGCGCTTCTTAGGTATTTTTCTTTTACTTTCCCTACACATATTATACTTATGCTCATTTTAAATCTCCCTTAGTTTACTTATATAACAATTGTCATACATATAACATACTACTATTATATGCTCAAATCTCTCCCTTTATAAAATACATATGTGATTTTTAGCAATGCTAAAAGGTTTTAAGTTTTTGATACTTCAGCTCTGATAAGTTCTGCCTAATAATCATAGACAAATAAAAAAGTAATAAACCTTGTCCCAAAGGCAAAGTTTATTACTTTAATTCGTTTGTTTTTTATTTTCTTATATAATTACTGAAATTATTTTCCACAACATTTCTTATATTTTTTTCCGCTTCCACAAGGACATGCATCATTTCTTCCAACTTTATCATTATTAACTACCATTTTAGAATCTCTATATGACCTTTGAATTTCTTTTCTCTTTTCCTTTGAAAAAATCCCTTCCCATTGTGGAAGTTCATATAAATAATCTGCTTTAGCATCTAACATATTAAAATAAAGTTTTTCAAAATCTACTTTGAAATTAACTTTTGTGTCACTTTGAGTTTCTTCTAATTGTACAGGCTCTAGAAGACTATCATTTATTCCATCAGTAAACCCCATAAAATATATGTTAGATACTTCAAATTGTTTAGCAAGTTCTTCCATTGTACCTTCAACCTTATCTGTATGGTTTGCTAATAATTTAGTATAAATACGTCTTTCAATCTCACCATAGTCATGCCAAAACGCAGCTTCTCCTCTACTTTTAACATAATCAACCACCATATCTGTCCATTCTTTATATAAACTCATCCTCTATTCTCCTTCAAATCATAATATATTTATTATATCTCTTTATTATAATAAATACTTCACAAATTAATATATTTGTGCGTTTTTTTGCTATTTATTTCTTTAATAGCGTTAATCCTTCTTTACTAAAAGGCTTAGATACATCAAAATTTCCACCTATAGTATCGATATCATTATTCTCAAGTGTCAGTTTAATTTTTTTTATAGACGACAATTGAGTTAACGATGCCGCTATACTTTGAAGGCAACTTTTTTCTTTAGCCTCTGACATATTTATTTTAGCTTCTTTGCTTAAATTTACATAAGCAATATTATCTTTAATTGAAAAACTAAGTAGTCTAGTTTCTTTTGGAAGTACTGGTTTAAGCTCACTTTTTACAGTAGGCCCTTTTATAAGTTCCTGAATTATAGTCTCACCAATGAGCTCTTCCTTATTAACAATTCTCTCATCTTTAACTACTTTCACTGTAGATCCATCTTTAGTACCATCAAAATAAATACCCAATTGAATAAAGCCATCTTTTTCTAGAGGTAGTTTTAGATTTTCAAGTTTTTCTTTATTAGTGACGCTTTTCTCATCTTTTTCTTCACACCCTGAAAATGCCATTGTTGACGCAACTAGAATAGAACATACTAATATTTTGATTGCTTTTTTCATATTTGACCTCTCCTTTAATAATTTACTAAAGTATTGAATCTACTGAGGTAGTAATATCTATTTTTCTTAAAATTCAATTAGATTACTTGGCATATCTCTTTTAGCTAAATTCAAAGAAATTTCCTTACCTATTTCAATATTGTTTTCTTTAAGAATATTAACTACTGTTTGATAAGCTAAATCGGGAAAATTATTTGTTTTACTTAAGTGACCTAAAATGATATGTTTGTACTTATTACCCATTATATCCACTATGGCTTGTCCACATGCATCATTAGATAAATGACCTACATCACTTAATATTCTTCTTTTTAATGAATATGGATATGGTCCAAATTTGACCATTTCTACATCATGGTTACTCTCGAGTAAAACCACATCAGCATCTTTTATTATATTCTTTACTTCCTCAGAAAAATAACCTAAATCAGTAGCTATACAGGCTTTCTTTTTTCCGGTATATAAAGCATATCCTATAGGTGCTGCTGCATCATGTGATAGTTTATAATTTGTTATATGCATATCCATTATATCCACAGAATTATTATTTATAATTCTTATATTATCTTCTTTTATATTCCCTATCTTACTCTCCATAGCTTTCCAAGTATCTTCGTTTGCGTAAATCGGTATATTATATCTTCTTGAAACAATACCAGCACCCTTTATGTGGTCAGAGTGTTCATGAGTAATAAAAATACCATCGAGATCATTAGGGTCTTGATTTATATATTTAAGCGCGCCTTCAATACTTTTTCCCGGCATACCCGCATCCACTAAAATTTTTGTGTTTTGTGACGCTACAAATATACTATTTCCACTACTTCCACTATATAATGGACAAAAAATCATAATTGTCTCCTTTAATTTAAAATTGTTATATAGTAACTCTCTTTATGTCTGCACCTATATTTCTAAATTTTTCTTCTATATTAGGGTATCCCCTATCAATATGTTCTATACCCAGAATTTCTGTGGTACCTTCAGCTATAAGCCCTGCAATAACTAAAGCTGCTCCGGCTCTTAAATCTGATGCCACAACTACTGTTCCTTTTAGTTTGCTTACACCATCAACTGTAGCAACAGTTCCTTCAACATTGATATTAGCACCCATTTTTTTTAATTCATCCACTTGTTTAAATCTAGATTCATAGATACTTTCATTTATTATACTTCTCCCCTCTGAAATACAAAGCAATGCATTCATTGGTTGTTGCACATCTGTTGGAAATCCTGGATAAGGTAGTGTCTTAATGTTTACAGCCTTAAGTCTTCCTTCGGACTTGACCGTAACACTATCTCCACCTTCAATTACCTCTGCGCCCATTTCAATGAGTTTTGCAGAAATTGATTCAAGATGTTTTGGTATAACATTATTTATAGTTACCTCTCCACCACAAGCAGCTGCTGCTATCATAAAGGTACCTGCTTCAATCTGATCTGGGATTACACTATAGTTACATCCTGTTAATTCCTCAACCCCTATAATCCTTATAACATCTGTACCTGCACCTTTAATATTAGCTCCCATAGAATTTAAAAAGTTAGCTACATCAACAACATGTGGTTCTTTTGCAGAATTTTCTAAAATAGTTGTACCTTCTGCAAGCGTTGCGGCTGTCATTACATTTATCGTTGCCCCTACAGTAACAACATCAAAATAAATACTAGTTCCGATTAACTTATCAGCCTGAACATTTACAGCACCATTCTCAATAGTCACCGTTGCCCCGAGTGCCTCAAAACCTTTTATATGTTGGTCTATTGGTCTAGCCCCTATTGGACACCCTCCTGGGAGTTCTACTCTAGCCTTTTTAAACCTAGCTAAAAGCGCACCAATCAAATAATATGATGCTCTCATTTTTCTTACATCTTCTGTATTAGCATTTATACTAATTATACTTGTGCTATCTATTGTAACCGAATCTTTTTCTCTTTTAATTTCGCAGCCTAAATTTTCCAATATTCTTTCAATACAATTTACGTCTTCTATATCTGGAATATTTTCAATGATACATTTACCCTTACTTGCTATTATAGCTATTGGTAAAATTGCTACTGCTGCATTTTTTGCACCACTTATTTCCACTTGACCAAGGATACGTCGACCCCCGTTAATTACCAATTTATCCATATTTGTATCATCCTCACTATACCTTATATATTAAGTATTTTTATTTTTATTATTATTTTTATACATACAACTCGATTATACCATATCTACATTATATTCTAGCACTTATTTTAAAAATGTTAAATAATATTGTTATGTTTAACACAATATTTATAATTTCTACTTATATAATATAAAAATCACCCGTAAAAAATACGGGTGATTTTTATATTATTTCATTGTCTTAAAACTACCGCAATCTGTACATTCTGGTGTTTTAGCAACACTTTCATGTTTTACTACATCAATTTTGTTTAAAGTACAAAAATTGTCATCTTTACAATGATATTCACATTCACTTACTACACAACCTATACTATCATTATGCTCCATAAAAAACGCCTCCCTTTATTTAGTACAAATCTATTATTAGTATTATTAATATAATTTATTCAACTAATAAAAACTTTTTATATATACTTATGTATCTTAATAAAATTAAAATAATGTTGATTACAGAAATTTACACTAAAAATACAAAGAACAAAAATTATGTTATAATAAACTTATAATTTAATCAAAATAATATTAACCAATGTTGGTTATTAATTTCACTTGGAGGACAAAAATGAAATATTTTTTAGTTGCACTATTTGATGATTTATCAAATTCTATAGTTCAGAATATTCAAAGGGATATTTGTAGAAAATATAAACTATACAAGAGCTCCCCTAGCCTTTATATAACTGTTAGCACTATTACAAATCCTGATATAGACAAATTAGATGTAGTTATTTCCAAAATTTTAGCTCCTTATAAACACTTTAAGGTGGGCATAAACAACAGTATTGAATTAACTGATAATTCAAGTCAAGTTAATCTTAAAATCGAAGATAAAGGCTACATTTTTCGTATAGCAAGAAATATTACAGACACTTTAGCTTTACATGGTTTTAACGTTAAAACTGATGATGACATTATTGATTTGCGTATTTTAATAGCTAATGCCAATCATATTATTAAAAAATCATACAATGCAGGAATTTGTATTGATGCAACCTTATCTAAAGATGACTTTTTGAAATTTGTAAAGGTTTCTAGGCTAGAATTGTGGAAACAAGTAAGTAATAAAAAAGAAATGTTAGTTAAAACTTATGAACTAAGAAAATACTAAAAACCATAAAGATACGTTTTAGGTTTAAGGAGGATAAAAATGATTTATTACTTAGTTGCCTTATTTGATGAAATTTCCTATGAATATATGGAATCTATGCAAAAATCACTTTGCAACAAATATAATCTGTACAGCGCTGATACAAATTTGCCCAAACTTCATATAACTTTAGAAATAATAACTAATCCTAGTCTTTGTGATTTAGATGTTTCTTTAAGAAATATCCTTAAAGATTATACTAAATTTGAAGTTAAATTAAATGGTGTAATATGTTTTGATCCTCCCTTTAAATCTGTAAACTTAAATATTGATAACAAAGGTACTATATATGAATTATCTAAAAATATAAATTCTATATTAAGTACACAAGGCTTTGCTGTTAGAGAACATATTGAAAATTGGAATTTACATATTTCACTTGCTAGTACAACTTTCGCCGATAGAGAATGGTCTAATAACGAATACGTAGCAGCTTGTAACTTAGCTAAAGATGAAAATTTCCAAAGAACTATAACAATTAATGCTATAGAACTTTGGAAACCTATAAATAATAATGATGAAATGGTGGTTAAAAAATATGAACTTACATAAGTTATTTCAGATGCAAAATACTTTAGACCATAGAATTGAAACACAGCATCATCTTGAAGGCATACCTTTATTTAACAAAAAAATACTTTCCCTTCAAGTAGAACTCGGTGAACTCGCAAATGAAACTCGTTGTTTTAAATTCTGGAGTACAAAAAAATCATCAAGTAAAGATATAGTTCTTGAAGAGTACATTGATTGTCTCCACTTTATTTTAAGCTTAGGACTTGAGAAAAATTTTCAGGATATTAACTTAAACATGAAAAATATAACTTGCGAATTATCAACGCAGTTTTTAAATTTATACATAACAATATCGAATTTTACAACTACTTCTTCCTTAGATAACTATTTGAGTATCTTCAATGACTTTTTAAGTTTAGGTCAAAGTCTAGGCTTTTCTGAAGAAGATATTGAAAATGGATATTTTTATAAAAACAAGATTAACCATGAAAGACAAGATAATGGATACTAAAATATTTTAATATTACAAAACATTCTGGGAAAGCTATTTTAAAGGAGTGTGATTGTAATTGGGCATAATATTTTCTGTAATCGCAGGTATCTGTATGAGCCTTCAAGGTGTTTTTAATACAAGAGTAAGTGAAAAAATCGGATTATGGGAAACTAATGCCTTTGTCCAATTTACTGGTTTAATTTTGACTTTAATAATACTTCTTCTAGCAGGAAATGGTAATCTCAAAGCAATAAAAGATGTAAATAAATTTTATTTGCTTGGAGGAGTCTTAGGCGCCATAATTATATTTTCTGTAATGCTCGGCATAACAAAGATGGGACCAACTTGTTCTATTTCTATTATATTAGTCGCTCAACTACTCGCTGCTGGTATAATTGATAGATTTGGATTATTTGGAGCTACCCAGCTTAGATTTGGCATTTCTAAATTTTTAGGCGTTGGCATAATGATTTTAGGTATAATAATATTTAAGTGGAAAGGGTAATACACCCTTTTTATTTTTTTATAATTTTATTGACTTTTTACATCCTTGTTGACAATACTTTTCTTTTTTAATAACATATCTTAAAAACTTGCATATACTATAATAGTGCAACAATACATTAGGAGGCATGCATGTTTTCCTTCAAAAACAAGTTGGATCCATCTCTCAAACACGCTTTGTTAAATAACCTATATGACAATTATAGGGTAATAATACATTGTAAATCTCTTGAAAATAAAACAATTAATAAAATAAAATCACTAAAATGCGATATTCTACGTAATATTTCCTCTATAAATTGCATTTGTGCTATTTTGACCTCAAGTGTTATAGATAGAATGCTTGAATATCCACAGGTAACATATATAACCTTTGATTGCTATGCGCATTTATGTGGTAGTAGTGTCCTAGCATCTAATGGTGTTTCCTTCCAAAGCAATTACCACTTAACCGGGAACGGTATAGGCGTTGGAATAATTGATAGCGGTGTATATCCGCATTATGACCTACTAAATCCTAATAATAAGATTAAAAAATTTATAGATGTAGTTAATAATTTAACCTATCCTTATGATGATAATGGTCACGGCACATTTATGAGTGGACTTATTTGCGCTAGTGGTTATGCTTCAAAAGGCATGTACAAAGGCGTCGCAAAAAATAGTCATCTTTATGTTATAAAAGCATTCAATAAGCTAGGTAAGGGGTTTATATCAGATATTTTATTTTCACTTGAAACTCTAATTAATGAAAGTGGCGACTTCAATATTAAAATCATTTGTCTCCCTTTTGAAACTCTAGAAACTAATGAATTTGTGCTTTCTTTGTTCGCGAAACTTTTCGATTTAGCAGTATCAAAAGGTCTTGTGGTAATAGTTCCTAGTGGAAGCAATAAAAATGTTAAGAGTTCAATCCGAGGTATAGCTACGCTTAATAACTGTATAACTGTGGGTGGTTATGATAGCATTAAAACCCCTATCATATATGAGTATTCGTCATGTGGCCCTTTTCATAAACTCGATAAACCAAATTTAATTGCTGCCTGCGTTGACATTTGTTCTTTGATTTCCGACACACAATTCATCTCTGAAAAAAATGGTATAAAACTTTACCCGCATGGCATTGATAATCTATATACAACCTACACAGGAACCTCTTGCTCTGCTGCCTTTGTAAGTGGTATATGCGCTCTCCTCTATGAAAACAATAAAGATTTATGTTTCAAAGATACACTAGCATTACTAAAGATATCCTCAAACTTAATAAACTTCCCAAAATATATGCAAGGTGCAGGCATTATAGATTTGGAGAAATTATTACCTTAAATTATTACTATATAATATATAATTGTTGTCTACAATAAAATATATGGTGTATAATATAGATATTGTTTAATATTTATAATTAATTAAAAATGATTATTACCATTTAAACAATAATATTTACTATTACTAATTAACATTTCTAAGGGTATGATCATTATTTTATACTACCCTCGAAATACTAGGAGGATTATTATGATAAGCGAAAGATTGTTCACTGAACTAAACAAACAAATGAATTTTGAATTTTACTCTGCACACATTTATTTAGCTATGGCGGCTTATTGTGCTGCTGAGGATTTTGACGGTTTTTCTAATTTCTTTAAAGTACAAGCCGAGGAAGAGAAATTCCATGCTATGAAATTTTATAACTATATAAATGAAATGAATGGACGTGTAACTCTAGACGGGATGCCTAATCCTAAAAACGATTATGAATCTCTCATTGATGCTTTTAAAATTGCATATTCACATGAGAAAGTTGTAACAAGCAAAATTTATAATCTCACAGACATTGCAACAGATGAAAGAGAACATGCAACTATAAGCTTACTTAAGTGGTTTATTGATGAGCAAGTGGAAGAAGAAGCTACTTTCAACGGTCTTATAAAAAAACTTGGTAGAATTAACGATGACCCAACAAGTATTTATATGCTTGATAACGAACTCGCAACAAAAGTTTTCATTCCGCCTGTTACTAAATAAACTATGTATATTAACAAAAATAACACATATGTTAGCAATTGTAATATAGGAGTAAAAAAACAGGTGTAAATACCTGTTTTTTTTACGTCTATACCTTTTTTATTATCCATAATATAAAAACAATTATATTATAATAACTCTCTCCGAACCCAGTCTAGTAACTGCTTAGTCGCCCTAGCGCGAACTTTTTGCCTATCACCTGATAATTTAAGCATCTTCGTTTTAACTTGATTATTAATATATAATCCTACATATACAAGACCTACAGGCTTTTCATCACTTCCACCACCAGGCCCCGCAATTCCAGTAGTTGATATTCCAATACTAGTACCCGCAGTTTTTGCTATCCCTAATGCCATTTCAGCTGCAACTTCACTACTTACTGCACCATACTTATCTAAGGTTTCTTTTTTAACTCCTAATCTATTAATTTTAGCATCATTAGTATAAGTTACTGCCCCCTCCATAAACACAGATGATATTCCAGGGTAACTTATAAGTGCTGCTGCAACCATTCCACCTGTGCAAGACTCAGCTGTTGATATAGTTAGCTTTTTATTAACTAACATTTCGCAAAGTACACTTTCTAAAGTTACATTTCCTTCACCATAAATATTATCATTCCCAAGTCTACTACGTATTTCAGCTTCCATAGGTTCCATAAGTTTTATGCCTTCATCATAAGTATTAGCTTTTGATGTAATTCTAAAGGTTACTTCTCCTTCTTTAGCATAAGGGGCAACAGTGGGATTAGTTTGCGTGTCCAATATATCTCCTATCATTTCTGCAGCGCTACTCTCACCAACTCCAATAACTCTTAGCACCTTTGAAACTAATACACCTTGCTCAAATTTTTTAAGGTAAGGAACTACACTCTCCTCAAACATAGGCTTCATTTCAAAGGGTGGTCCAGGTAAAAGTACAACAATCTTTTTATTTTCTTCTATTATACATCCTGGTGCTGTACCATTATTATTAGGAAGTATTACTGCATCCACTGGAAAATATGCCTGTTTCTTATTACTTTCTACCATTACTCTATTTGACTTTTTGAAATAGTCCTCAATGATTTTTAAAGAAGCTTCATGTACCACACTTTTTTTTCCAAAATACTCAAAAGCTACCTCCTTAGTTAAATCATCCTTTGTAGGTCCAAGGCCGCCAGTAGTTATAACTAAATCAGCTCTACTAAAAGCTAATCTGTATGCCTCTAAAAGTCTCTCCGGATTATCTCCAACTACCGACTGATGGTATACTGTTATTCCGAGATCCGCTAATCTCTTAGCAATATATTGAGCATTTGTGTTTACTATATCTCCTAGTAATATTTCTGTACCTACTGCTAATATTTCCGCTTTCATAATTGTTTCCTCCTATTGGTGCCACCCACATGATAAGTGGCATCTGAATATTTATATAATTTAATATCCCCTTTTTAAATCTACAACATTTACTAGCTTATCGTTAATTATATATCTTTTCATATTTTCATATATAGTCTCAAACCTTCGCTCATTTCTCATCTGCGAAATCCATGAATTATGAGAAGTTAATATAATATTATCTAATTCCCAAAGCTCACTATTCTCTTTTAAAGGTTCCTCTTCATATACATCTATTGCAGCACCAGCTAGTTTACCATTCTTTAGGCTTTTAATTAGAAAATGTTCGTCTACAATATTTCCTCTAGCTACATTTATAAAAAAAGTTCCATCTTTCATCGAGCTAAACATATCCTCATTAATTAAATGATGTGTGGATTTAGTATATGGAACGGTTACTACAACAACATCACATAATTTAAGCATTTCACAGAGTTCATCCATAGCATAACATCTATCAAAATATTCAGCATCATGTCCACTTGTATTTACGCCAAATACAGTTACCCCAAATCCTTGAAATCGCTTAGCCGCTTCATTAGCAATTGTACCTGTCCCTATAAATCCTATAGTTTTGCCATATAGCTCAAGGAGACTTGTATCCATTTTCCATTTTCTATCGACTTGATTTTTATATAATTTTTTACTGTTTTTTAGCATCTCAAGGGTTTTTAAAACAATCCACTCTCCCATAGGAATACTGTATCCACCTTTATTATTTGTAATTATAATAGACCTCTTTCTAACATATTCTACCGGCAATTGGTCAATTCCAATGCTCGATAATTGAATCCATTTTAGTTTCTTCATTTTTCTTATATCAAGAGTCTTAAAAGGATCATAACAAACTAAAACTTCTATATCAGCAAGCTCTTCATTATAAATTAGATTTTCCTCTGAAATCACCTTTATATCATACCCAAAAGCTTCTATATCTTTCCTTTTTTCTCCACCGTAGTTATATGTGAAAAGCGTCTTAATCGCCATGTATATCCTCCTTTTAAGAAAAGATGCCACTTGCCACGTGTGTGGCACCTTTCTTTGAAAAAAAGGTGCCAGAAGGCACCTTATTTAAATACATTTACTAAATTAGTAAATATCTCTTTACTATCTTTAATTTTTGTTTCATTTCCTAGTACACAGAAACAATCTTCCTTTATAATATCAGAGAGCAATGCTTTAAAAGACTTAATATCATCGGCATTTGTACTTAATACCTCTTCTCGCTCCTTTTGTCTTTGCTCCTGCGTGATACCCCTTATATAATATGCAGTAGCACGCTCACCCTTCATAGAAGGTGTTAATGGTGAATCAAGATCACTAATTGTACCTATAATATATTTGGTCATTTCCCTATCTGATGCTTCAAAGTTTTCTATATACTCACATATTCCGTCGTATGCTTTTAAAGTTTCTTTTACATTTGGGTCTCTATAAGACACAAATACTATGTTACCACTTCTAGCAATATTAGCAAATCCACCATATGCTCCACCTTGCACACGAACTCTGTTCCATAAATAATCAAGACTTGCTATTGTCTTAAGTACTAACATCTTACCTGAATAAGAATAACCTTTCTTAATGAAATTATAGCCTTTAGCTACATACTGAACATCTGATGAAGTCAGTAATCCTTCATTATCTTTACTCAAAACAAAATCATACTTAGCATCTGGTAATTTTTCATCTCCTAAGATACTTATAACCTTAGGCAATTCCTTTGCAAATGTGGTATATATATCTTTTTCTCCTGTAACACTTATTATGAGATTATTTTTATTAAATATAATCTTTGAAACCTCATTTAAATTTTCTATAATTTCATCTGCTTTATTGTCAAAATCCATTTCAATTTCATTTAAAAATTTATAAAATGATATTCCTGTAGTTTTTTCTATATAAGCTGAGGCTGGAGAAAAGTAGGAAGTAATCCTTCCAGCTGCTACCATATGTCCTCTATCAAGAATCTTCATTTCATACCTTGATTTTAATTGTTGAATTAACTCCTTCAAACGTTTCTTTTCATCAAATTTAGTAAGACTAATTATTTCTGCAATAATATCAAATAATCTAGGAATACTCGAGATTAACGCTTTACTTTTTACTACTAACTTAGGATTGTATTTTTCAAAATTTTCATTTTCACCATATACATCTGTAGTAAAATGAATACCACCAGTATGAATATTAACTTCATTAGATAAATCAGAGTAATTGGTATTTTGTGTACTTACTCTTCCTAAAATAGTTGATAATAATGTTACATAAGGTATTAACTCTACATCTACTTTTTTAGCATCAAATAATATATTTATATAAGCAATTTTATTAGTAAAAATATTATGAGATAAGACTTTCACTCCATGCTCATCATTTTCCTTTAAAGGTAAATGTTCTACTTTTTTTTCAATATCTGAAAGTTCAAGTAAAGGAATAGTTTCAAGAACTTCCACGGGGTCTGGTGTCATTTGTCTTTCTTTAAGATCTTTTGTACTCTTCACAATCTCTTCTACTTGTTTTTCTGAAAGACTTGCTTTGTACTTTTCTAGTTTTTCTTCTGTTACCTTAGACTTCTTCTCTGCAAGGCCTTTTTTACCATTCAAAATAACCATAGAACTATGGTTATTTTTAATAAGATACTTTTCTATAAGTTTTTCAAAGTAATTTGTAGTTAGTGCAGCTTTTATTTTACTTAAATAACTTTCATATTCTAAATGCATAGTTGGGTCCTTGTCATAAAGCCAACTATCCATACTAGTTATATAATAAAATAAGCCTTTTGGAAAACCACCTAAATCAGCTTCGCGTAACTTAAATTCAGTAATATTTATACATGCCTCTATTAGTTTTTTGTCTATTCCATCTCTAACTAAATTCTTTAGGGTTGTAAATACAACTTCCTTGAATTTTTCTTTTTCACTTTCATTAGAGTTTTTTACTACTATACTGAACACAGGTTGCAATATACTATTATCAAAACTTCCAAATACATCTTTACCAATCTCTGCATCCACAAGTGCTTTCTTCAAAGGCGCTGCAGCACTTTCTAATAATAAGTATTCTAGAATTTCAAGAGCTAAATGCATTTCTGGCTGACTAATATTATCTCCTGACACAAAATTTAAACTTAAGAATGTTTTTCCTTCCTCTTCATCATCACAAGAAATAGGATAATCCATCTTAACTTCTTCCATTTTACTAAATGGTTTTTGTAGCTTAATAGCTGAATCAATCTGAATTCTATCGAAATTATTTAAATATTTCTCACTTATGAATTGTAATTGTTCTTCAATATTTCCATCGCCATATAAGAATATATAACTATTTGATGGATGATAATATTTTTTATGGAACTCTGTAAATTCCTCCTGTGTTAAATCTGGTATAAATTCTGGATCTCCTCCAGATTCCACACCATAAGAAGTGTCTGGAAATAAGGATTCTTGAATTTTACGCATAAGTGACCCTTCCGGAGATGAGAATGCGCCTTTCATCTCATTATAAACTACACCTTTGTATGTTAGTTTATCTTCCTTGTTTTCTAATTCATAATGCCAACCCTCTTGCATTAATATTTCCGGCTTAGAGTATAAGTTTGGGTAAAAAACAGCATCCAAATATACATCCATAAGATTAACAAAATCTTTTTCATTTTTACTAGCTAAAGGATATATTGTTTTATCTGAAAAAGTCATAGCATTTAAAAATGTATTTAAAGACCCTTTTATTAATTCGACAAAAGGCTCCTTTGTAGGAAACTTTCTAGAGCCACAAAGAACTGAATGTTCTAATATATGTGGAAGACCATTATTATTTTTAGGTGGTGTTCTAAATCCTATAGAAAAAACTTTATTATCATCATCATTTTCTATATGAAGTAATCTTGCTCCACTTTTCACATGCTCAAATATTCTTGTTACTGAATTTAACTCTTCTATGTTTTTTTCCTCAATTAACTTAAAACCATGGTATATATCCCCAATTTTAAACTTCATTTTTCTCCTCCTAATACTTTCTTTGAAAACTTAAACAGCTCGTTAAGTGTTTCATCTTCCGTGAATTTTCAAATCTAAGCACATTACATATCATATGAATGAAAACCATTGAATGAACATGATATGTATGGCATTAGTATGACAAATATGCCGTACTAATGCTATCTAATATTAAAATTACTTTTATTATACTAATTATACACCATTTTATTCCACACTGCTAACAACATAAATTATTTTATATATATCTATCTTTCCTAATTTTTATTTAGTCTATACTATATATCAGCTAAAAAATAATTTAAGCTATAGTATTGGGACTATTATCTTACCAAGCATACTTACAAAGTTAAAATCGTCAAAGCTAAACTCTTTAACTTGCGTCGATTCAGATAAGTATAATACTCCTTTTACATAATCCCCCTTGGTAAGTGGAATTACAATAACCGATTGCCAGTTAGGTGCACCTGTAACAACATCATATTCGATTATCGTATCCCAATCTATCTTCCAAACTCCCTGCTTACTATCGAGTATAGATTTTATTATACCTTTATTATAAGTATCGCTATCTACCCATTCGTTTATAAATATCTCTCTTGAATATTTTTTGGTAATGTGTCCATCCTCTACAAGAAATAAAATACCTTTTTGTGCTTCTGTAATTTCAATAATCCTGCCAAGTAGTCTATATATCTTATCTTCTCTTGTTAAATTTATATTTATTAGTTCAATTAATTCTATCATTGCAAGTACATTGCGGTGATCTTGCAATTCATTACCAGATATTATACCCGCAAGTCTATCTGTTTTTTTCGCCTTTTTAGAGAAATCGCTATTCCAAGTAACATATCGATTTCTCCCCTGCTGCTTCGCCACATATAATGCTTGATCTACCCTCTCAACCAATTCACCTTGCCACTCCCCCTGCATAGGGCACGTTATAACTCCCAAACTTACAGTAACATCCCGTCTATTGTCTAATATTTTTTCTTGTTCTATTTTACTTCTAAGTTTTTCAGCCACAAGCTGTGCTTCATAAATATCTGTATCTGGAAGAATAACAATAAACTCTTCTCCCCCATATCTACCAACAATATCTGTATCTCTTAAATTCCTTAACACAACGTCACAAACCCTCTTTAAAGCATAATCTCCTGTCCTATGTCCAAATTTATCATTTATAATTTTAAAACAATCTAAATCATACATAATAAGAGAAAATTTACTTTCATCAAGACTTGATTTTTCAATTTGTTCATCTAAGGCCTCTTCTAGATATTTTCTAGTAAGTGTTCCCGTTAATTTATCAACTGATGAACTTAGTCTAAGCTTATATTTCTCAATTATTATACCTATTACTTTACTAAGCTCCGTACATTTTTTCATACTAGCATTGTTTAAATTGTTTAGTACTCTTTGAGACTCAATATATATATGCCCAATTATATACTTGCTCCCTTGTATGCTTTTTCTTCTTTCATTCTTCACAATACTTTTTTCAGTAATGTCTTCCATGATAATTGGGATGCAAATAGACGCCTTTATAGTATTATAAATATTGTTTTTATCGCCAGCTGCACCTTGATTTTGATAACAATCCATTACTAACTCTGCCTTATCTTGGCTTAATATTTCAGATAATTTTTCTGGGGACTGTGGTAACTCATATTTTCTATCACTAGATGCAATAACTTTATATTCTTTATTGTCATCATCCTTAATAATTATTATTCCTCTAGTCGCCAATGTTATATAAGACAAATAATCAATTATGAGTTCTAAGTTTCTTAAGTTATCAGCTTGCAAGTTTTCTAATACATCACCTATATCATGGATACCTTCATGAAGAGAAACTGAATATATTTTTTTAATAGATTTTATAAAGTTTTCATTTTTCAAAATATCCTTATGGTTTACCTGCTCTAATGCATCAATTAATCCTTCTTCATCGCTAATACTTGCCTGTTCAAATTTGAGCATGGAGGTATCCTTATTATTTTTATAATAATTGTTAATTCCTAAAAATCTATTGAAAGGTCTTATTGCATTGTTTAATCTTATATAAGATAACCTATGCTTAATTGGCAATCTAAGATTTATGTTCTTTAATATACCACAAGCTTCAAAGTAATATATTACTGCATACAAATAATCCTCTTTGTTAAAATAGTAATCACCAATCGCAGTATATATTTTCCAACATATATCTATTTCTTTATATTTTTTTGAATATTCTAAAGCCTCGTTAAAAAACTCAATACTATTCTTATTTTCTATTAATCCGTCAACATATAACTTTTTAACATATACTCTGTGCTCTTTTATATCAATATCGATATTAATCTTGTTAATCTCATTAAAAATAATTGATGCATACTCTTGTATTTCATTATCATATAAAAGTATTACAACTCCATAAAATATATTAAGTCTACTGCCTACATATAATACTTTATTAGCTATTGTTACAATATTTGTAATATCCTTTATTAAGTCATCATCATTTTTTCTCAAATATATTTTTATGCATTTATTTAAAATCTGAGCCCATAATGCAAGTATAGATTGATTGTTCCCATATAGTACTAATACTTTATTAATATAAGACTCAGCCTTTTGCATGTCCCCTAATTTATAGTTAATCTCAGCTGCTAAAAGATAGAATATTTCAATGTTTTCCCTTTGGTCAGGATGATTAGTAATCTCCTTATTGCAAAGTTCATAATACTTATAAGCATTATCGTAATCATCTAATCTTAAATAGATACTAGCAATCGATGTATAACAATAAAATAATTTTAGCTCAAATTCATATTTCCTACATTTCCCTAACTGTTCGATAAAATATTGTAGTGATATTTCATACTCTTCTACTAGAAAATGCGTCACCGCAATATTAATTGATGCATCTACCTCTCTATTACTCATATTATTCTTTTCACATATTTTTTTTGTTTTTAAAAAATATTTTGTAGCCATATTATTATCTTGGTAATAATATTCATAAATAACTCCTATATAATTTAGTGCTTTTATTAATTCATCAATATTGTCATATTTATTACATATAGTTATTGCCTTTTTAAAAAATATTAATGCTTCCTGCGCTCTACCTATTCTCATAAGAACTATACCCTTATGATTATAAAATATCGATTTCAGTTCTTCATATTCACTCTTGCACATTTCTATACCACTGTTACATATTGCTTCAACATTTTCATACTCTTGCATTATCTCATATACACTAGCTTGGATTCCTTGACACTTAAGCCATCCAGAGCAATAATCTGTTTTTTCTAGCATGGTATTAATTTTTTTAATATAATAAATAACACTCTTAATATCATTTTTATTTAAATATACCATTGCAACTTTAATCAAGCTATCTATTGTGTAATTATGCAACTGAGTATTATCATTGTACATTTGAAGTGATAAATAGTATTCTATAGCGATAGAATTATGTCCTTCTTGTTCATGCAAATCGGCTAGATCCATAATGAGCTTGATGTTTTCAACTGGATTATTTAAACAATTAATTATCGATACTGCTTTAGTTAAATTTTTTATTGCATCGCTTCTATTTTTTAAAAGTTTCATTTTCCGTGCATTTTCAATGCAGTATTCAATAATCTTCTGCCGTTGATCTGACTTTTCTAAGTGATAAATTAGTTCCTCAATATATTCTGTACCACCCTGTGCATAAAAACCTTCAAGTAATACCGATGCTAATCTATGCATATTTTTTTTATCTTCATCACTAATTCTTTCATACATAAGACTTTTAAGAAACTTATTATAAAAATCAAATACAAAACCTCTATCCTCAATTTTTTTACATAATATTCCCGAGGAAATAAGCCCCTTAATAACTATCCCGAGTTCTTCACTATTCTTATTAATAAAACCCTTTATTACTTCTAAAGAAACCGCACTTTTAAATATAGATATTATTTTTAGAATATTAAAATTTAATTTTCCCATTTCTTTAACTTGATTAAGAAGTATTGGATGCATATCCTCTGGCACATTAAATTTAGAATAATCGTAATCTATAGTCCAACACCCTTTTTCCTTTTCTATATAAATACTTTTTTTATTGAAAAAGCTCTTTATAATTTCTTGCACAAATAATGGATTGCCTTTTGTCTTTTCAAATATACTCTCTGCAAATTTATATGGTATATTAGGCATACTTAAAATATTTTCAATCATTTTCCCTACTTCTATTTCACTTAACTCTTTCAAAAATATATTTGTTACTACAACACTCCTAGATATAGTCTGCTTGAATTTTATAAATTTTTTATTTAGTACACATTCCCCATCGCAGTATGACATTATAATCATAATTTTTTTGTTTTGTAACTTCTTTCTCGTAATATATTCTATTAATTCAATTGTAAACTCATCTGCTAAATGAAAATTATCAATAATTATAACTATAGGTTTATTACCTATACACTCTTCTATAAAACCCGCAGCAAAGTGTATAAGCCTATATTTTTCTTTATCTCCACTCAATGGTTTTGAATGTATTATATTCTTTTTACTACCTAATTCAGGTATGAATTTTACCAATTCAGATTCATATCTTTCTAATATTTCTGGTTCGCATTCAGAAATAAGCTGTTTTAATATATCTACAAAAGCCACATTACTGTTTTTAGTAGAAGCCCCTAATGTAAAACTATTATAAACATTTACTTTTCTCAAAGAAAAAAGATATTTTAATGACTTAAGAAACCGCGTTTTACCGATACCCGATTCGCCATGTATAAAAACCGTAAGATTATTTTCACCTTCATTTTTTATACATTCATAGCTATTGATAATTTTATATACTTCATCCCCTCTGCCTATCATTTTCAAGTTAGTATTTAATTTATTTATTTCCTTTTTTCTATATGAGATGTATCGCTTTTCAAATAAATTATTTATGTCTATTACTACTTCTGAAATATTTTGATATCGCCTTGTAATATCACTACAAATCATCTTTTCAATAATCATTTGGAAATTTATGTTAAGATTTCTATTATCATTAAATATCTCTTTTATTTTAATATCATTAATTTCATCATTTGTAACAAAATTACAATTTTTACTCTTCATATATATGATAAACAATAAAATTCCTAGAGAATATATATCACTAAATATACTACATTTCTTACCTTTTAATATCTCTGGAGCCTTAAAATAATCCTCATTATTCTCATCTTTCCAAAAAGTTTGTTTTTCAAGTTCCACTGTTGCAAAATCTTTGAATTTAACGCAATTTTTTTTGTATTTTGTATTCGTAACTATTATATTACTTAAATTTATATCCCTATAAACAAATCCTTTTAAATGGAGATAATTTATACTTTGGCATATTTCTATAAATAAATCTAATAATTCATCACTTTGCATATTACTTACTACATCTAAAATACTAAAATCATTTTTAACATACTCATTTGTGAAAAAATAAACTTTATCATCTAATTTTTTATTATCTAATAAATTTAATAAATCAAAGTCATATACTAATGTTACATTTTCGCATTTTAAGTTAGTTAAATTTATAAATTCTTTTGTATAAAATTCTATTAACTCTTTCTTTAAATAATCTGAATTAAGAATATTTAATTGTACCGTATCATAATTTTTTCTTATATCATTTACAATATAACTGGAAACTAACCTATTTTGTTTTATAGATTTAACTATTCGATATCTATTGTTAATAATTTCCACTTTAATCACTTCCTCAAATATCAATTAAATTAACATTTTAGATAATGCTAGAAATTCATTTTCAAATATAGTACACTCTAGATTCTTTATCCCATTAATATATAATAAACCATTTCAATGTTTATGTTAAAATTTGTATATCTATACATTATACCAATAAAATATGTTATTTTACTGTTTTTATATAAAATGTTAAATTTGGCTACTAAAATGACATTTAGGATACTGTTGTTGCATGAATAAATATATAAAAAAAAGAAATAATAATACTACATTCATACTATTTTATTAATAAATCTGCATAAGTGATAATTAAGGAGGATACTTACTTGACTTACGAATATGATAATTTCAAGTCAAATGCTATAGTTTTAGGCCATAAGATTATAAACCTTATACCTATAAATGAGAATATGATTATTGAACTTACTGAATCCCCAGCAACTGGATATTGCTGGTACTACACCACTTCTGATCCTTCTATTGTACTATTGGAAGAGAAAAAAGTATTTAATTTTAATAAACCTAATATCTTAGGTGGAAGTAATCAAATCATCTGGAAATTTAAATCTTTGAATCTTGGTGAATGTAAAATAACCTTTTCTTATTATAAGAGCTGGAAAAGAGAGTCTTGCTCCTTAGATGAATTCACATACATAATAAAAGTTGAGTAGTCCAATTCATTAAAGTGTCTTAAGTCAAAAATAACTTTTAAAAAAAAGGAAAGTCCATCATATGTAATGTGGACTTTCCTTCTAAAATTTCTTTAAAACTTAGGTTAATATCTCATAACCTGTTTGAGTAACAAGTATGGTATGTTCCCATTGAGATGACAACGAGCCATCTGTTGTAACCGCCGTCCAATCATCATCAAGTACTCTTGTATCTGGACTCCCGATATTAATCATAGGCTCAATAGTAAACGTCATATTAGGTAATAATATTGTACCCTCACCTTTTTTACCTATATGAGCTACAAATGGTTCTTCATGGAATTCTAGTCCAACACCATGACCACCATAATCATAAACTACAGAATAGCCAAGACTTTCTGCATGTTGCTGAATAGCATTTCCAATGTCCCCAAGCGTATTAAATGGTTTCACTTGTTCTATGCCAAGATCTAGACATTCCTTTGATACACGAACCAAATCTACTGATGCTTTTGAACCCTCTCCTATTATATACATTCTACTAGCATCACCGTAATATCCGTCTAATATGCAAGATACATCTACGTTAACTATATCGCCATCTTTTAGAACAGTTTCACATGGTATACCATGACATATTACATCATTTATTGATGTACATACACTCTTGGGGAATCCACCGTAGCCTAATGGTGCTGGGTATGCATTATGCTCTACCGTATATTCATGTACCCAAGTATTAATTTCCTCTGTAGTTACTCCCACTTTTATTCTCTCACTAACAATATCTAGTACATCATGAGTTAGTTTACAACTTTTTCTTATACCTTCTATTTGTTCCTGCGTTTTCATGATATCTCTAGGTATTGTATACCCAACTTTCTCCTCTATGTTGCTTATAAATACGTCTTGATCCATATGACATTTTTTATATTTTTTGCCACTTCCACACCAACACACATCATTTCGTGATAGTTTATTCATTTCATTTCCTCCCAGCTAAAATTATTCTAACCATCAATATTAACTACAAATTAGTTATAAGGCATCTTAGACTTGTTATTTTTTATTATGCTAAGTATATGCTTATCTTTAAGCAACCTTAAATTATCAAGGCTATATGCTTTATTGATGATTTAATCTTTTATTACAGTTACTATTATACCTCTTCTTTACAATTCTTGTGCACTAATTAATAAATATTAGTGTAGTATTAGCTCACAATAGTGTAAAATGTATTATTATACATATACATTTTGTAACAATTTATTTGTGCTAGAATAAATTTTATATTAATATTCATTAAAAATCCATTAAAGTGACTTAATTTTTTATATTTAGGATGTGATATAATTATGAGACTTTTACCAATTGAATTTGCAAAACCAGGAGATTTTTTGGCTAAAACTATATTTGATAATGATGGAAGAATTCTATTAAGAGAAGGCGTTGCACTAACAGATTTTTACTTGACAAGTATAAGGCGTTTACAAATTTTCTCTATATACATTAGTGATGAATACAACGAAGCTGAAATTGAAGATGTAATAAAACCTGAGTTACGTCAACATGCTATTAAAGCTATAAAAGAGGCTTTTTATAGCTTTGAGAAATATAGTTTATATTCTACTAATACTAACATTGATGAAAAAAAAGTTTCAAAAGAAAAACGAACCTATTTCGACTCTATAGGAAATATTGCCAAAGAAATAATTGACGAGATAATAAGTAAAAAAAATGTAATGATTAACCTAGTAGATATTAAAAGTATGGATAATTACACTTATCAGCATAGTGTAAACGTAGCCGTGCTTTCTCTAGTATTAGGAGTTCAATTACAATTAAATCAAAATGAACTTTATACCTTATGTATAGGCGCATTACTACATGACATAGGCAAAACTCTTATTCCAAAACAAATAATTTTAAAACCCGGTCCCTTAACTGATGAAGAATATAAAACTATAAAAGAACATACCACAAAAGGTTACGATTTTCTAAAAGGATGTTTGGAAATATCTGCTCCTGCTAGAATTGTTGCTCTTCAACACCATGAAAAAATAAACGGGTGCGGATATCCAGATAACATAAAAAATAAATCAATAAATAAATTTGCTAGAATTGTTGCTATTGCAGATGTGTATGATGCACTTACGTCCGATAGGCCCTATAGCAAAGCCATGTGCCCTAATGATGCTGTGGAATATATTTTTTCTCATGGTGATACTCAGTTTGATTACGAAATGGTTAAAGTATTTTCTAAGGCAGTTGTTCCTTATCCCCCTGGAACCCTGGTCAAATTAAGCACTGGTGACATCGGTGTAGTTATGGCTGTATTTCCTAACTTTGCTTTAAGACCACAAGTTAAAATTATAAAGAAAGGAAAAAATTCTAATTCTAATGAAGTCGGCACAACTGTTTCTCTCATTTCACAATTAGATATTGTAATTAAAAATATTGAGTTTGCCGTTTAACATTTGCGGTAACCCAATATATTTTTTTAACTACCTATTTTCTATATGTTATTTATTATATAATCCTTTTTAAGATACTGGTATTTATTAGAACTTGCATTAACTACTAAATTATTATTAGCTATTTCTGCAGCTTCTTCTATATTCTTAGCCTTAAACATTATAGTTCCACCATTTCTATTATACATTCCCCCACATATTAAATATTTAGAAGAACGATTAATCTTATCGGTACTTGAAGCATAAGTTATTGCTAAACTGTCATTACCCTCTCTTGAATAATTTATTTTAACCAATAAATCCTTTGTTTCCATTTGTTTTACCCCCAGTCCAATAATCTACTTCTGAAATGTCGTTAAAACTATTATAAGATGAAATAATTATATATTTATAAATACTTTAAAAGTATTTTGTCTTATTATGTTATGTATATATTGTAACGAACATTTGTTCGTTAGTCAATAGGTTTTATATGTTTTATTTTCATAATAAATATATATGTTTTGCTTGTAATTTTTATTACAAGCAAACTTAATACATAAAATTTTAAACACTTAAAATATTAAGGATAATAAAAAAATAAAAGCCTAGGATATATCTATACCCTAAGCCTGTACCCAGTTCCCCAAACAGTTTCAATATATTGAGGCTGAGATGTAAATTTTTCTATTTTTTCCCTTACTCTTCCGATATGTACTGTTACAGTGGCAGTATCTGATAAAGCATCATATCCCCATATTTTCTCAAATAATTCAACTTTACTAAATACCCTATTAGGGTTTTCTGCTAAATAAAGTAATAAATCAAACTCCTTTTGAGCTAAACTTATTTCAATACCATTTACGAATACCTGCCTACAATCCTTTCTTATTTCTAGTCCCCTTATTATAATAGTGCTACTTTTCACGACAGAGTTAAATTTATTCTTTATTCGCTCGTAATTTCGAATATGTGATTTAACTCTAGCAACTAATTCACTTGGGTTAAATGGCTTTGTAATATAGTCATCAGCACCAAGACTGAGCCCTTTTATTTTGTCAATATCATCTTTTTTCGCAGATACCATTAAAACTGGGATTTCCTTCTCCTCTTGAATACTGCGCAAAATAGTAAATCCATCAATTTTAGGAAGCATAACATCAAGAATTAACAAATCAAATTCCTCTGTTTTCAGAGCATTTAATCCAGCTACCCCATCATTACATATTTTAACTTCAAACCCTTCAATCTCTAAATAGTCTTTTTGAAGCCTAGCAATACTTATATCATCTTCTACAATTAAAATTTTTTTCATAATACTCCTTTATTTGATACTTTCCCAAATGACATCAAAATACTTGTACCTTCATTTTCATGACTCACAGCCCATATTGTGCCACCGTGTCCCTCTACAATTTGTTTTGCAATTGCAAGTCCAAGTCCACTTCCATTTGCTTCACTTCTCGCTGCATCTGCTCTGTAAAATCTATCAAAAATTTTATTTACATCATTTTCATCAATACCAGAACCATTATCCCTTATTTCAATTATAATGCTAGAATTAGTTTCTCTAAGAATAATTGTAATTTTACCTTGCTCTTTATCCATATATTTACGAGAATTATCAATAATATTTAGTATCACTCTCATTAATCTTTCTCTATCAATCTTAACGTATTTTAAACCATCTAAATTGTTTTCCAAACAAATTTCTATGTTCGACTTTTCAAGCTCCGGTGCACTTTCATGAATACAGTATTTAAAGTAATCCATAATATCTGTGTTTTCAAAATTAAAAGGTAATTGACTGAGATCTAACTTGGAATATAAAAGCAAATCATTAATCATAATATCCATCTGCGTAGCCTTTGAATAAATGGTCTTTAAATATCGATCTGCCTTTTCAGGAGTATTAGCAACCCCATCCAAAATACCATTAACATAACCTTTTATTGATGTTATAGGTGTTTTAAGATCATGTGATATACTAGAAACGAGCATTGTCCTATTCTCGTCATACTTCATTTTGAGGCGGATAGAATCTTTAAGTTGTATTCTCATCTTTTCAAAATCAGCGCATAACTTCTTAATTTCTTGATCTCCAACTTCAATAATTTCTAGATTTAAATCACCCTTACTAATTTCTCCTACAGCTATACTTAAAAGTGATAAGGGCTTTATTATCCTTTTAGACAGTAGAAAGGACATATATATGTTGAGTGCTATAAATGATATAAGGAATATTGCAACTATAAATATAATAAATTCTTCTAGAATGCTTGAATACCTAAATACTGGAGCAAGTAATATGACATTACCTCTGTTACCATCACTAAAACTAATTGGAGCTACTTCTACCATGTAAGATGTAGCATCAATTTCTACTAATTTTTTTTTAAATTTAGTATTAGCTTCTACTAAACATTTCTCTATGTCAATTTTATTTACGTCCTTTGAAGTGAAAATAATAGTATTGTTTTTAAGTATTATGATTTCTCCATTTATGGTTGATAACTTTTGATGTAAATATTGTTGATATTTTATATCCTCTATATTATAAGAACTTTGATTACGTACAATATTGCTAGTATCAGCTAATTGGGTCTTTATGAATATGAACTTTTTAAAATTACCATAACCTACGTCCTTTTTAAAAATGGTTGAAGAGATAAAAATAAATAAGACCGCAGCTACTATTGTAATTACAAAAGGAACTATCACAGTTACAGTGTTAGAAAAAATCAATCGTTTTTTTATATTCATTTTTCACCTCAAAATGTCTTTAAAATTCCTTTTTGTCAAAAATATAATATCCTGCTGTAAAAAATATTATACCATAACTAATCATCATCATAAATTGAAGAAAGATTTTTAAAATAGGTACGGTATCCATAGTAAATAGCGTATACCAGTTCATCATTGATGTAATGAATATACCCGAATATCTGTAAAATACTACTCCTAATCCTTTAAACATAACAAAAACAAAAATAGACAGAAAAAACACGCCTATACCACTTTTAATTATATTTGCAAAAAATGCAATTATTATTGATAATATCACCATAGGAATCAGGGTTACAATATATGAAACTAGAATTTTAATAACGCTACTAAATGTAGCTGAATTTGAATTAAAAAGACAACCAGCAATTATTGAAAAAATCATTATAAATAAAAGATTCGCTATGATAAATAACATAATTGCAATTAACTTTGATGCATAAAATTTGAACCGTGAGATGGGTCTTGTTAGTACAATTTTCATAGTGTTCTGTGAAAACTCCCCTGAGAAACTCTCAATTGTAACAAGAGCAGTAAATAAAGGTAATATTGTATTTACAACTACTGAGAGAACCAGTATAGGAAATTCCATGCTGGAAACTCCGCGTAGTCCAAACCCAGATCTCAAAACCACCATAGATAACTGTCCAAGAATAATTACAATAATTGATATGATTACTGCGACAATAATTTTTTTTCTTTTATATAATTTCTCAATCTCATTTATTAAAGCAGCTTTAAATTCTACCATTTCGCTCTACCTCACTAACAAAATAATTTTCAAGTGTTGAATAATTTTTTAATATATTCTTCATAGTATCAACATTAAGCATTTTCCCATTGTATAACACACCAATATGAGTACAAGTAAGTTCAACATCGTGAATAAGATGACTTGATATAAAAAATGTTGTATTTTCCTTTTCTGCAAGGTCCTTCACTATATTTCTCATAGCAATCATACCCTCAACATCAAGTCCATTTAAAGGTTCATCTAATATAATTACCTCTGGCCTTGCTAAAATGGCTGCTGCAATTCCTAGTCTTTGTTTCATTCCAAGCGAGAATTTTCTAGGTTTCTCATTTCTGTATTTGAGAATACCTGTTAGCTCTAAAACCTCATCAATTCTCTGATCATCAACATCCTTATAATATCTTGAGACTTGCCTTAGGTTCTCATAAGCTGTTAGGTATGAATAGGTTTCTGCTGTTTCTATAATGCACCCGACTTTTTTCATTACTTGTTCATAATCCTCTAGTATACTATGTCCTAAGATTTTCACATCCCCACTGTCTGGTCTTATAAGTCCAGTCATAATTTTCATAGCAGTAGTTTTCCCAGCACCATTAGGTCCTAGAAATCCAAAAATCTCCCCTTTATGTATATCAAGATTTATATCTGTTATCCCTCTTCCATTTTTATATACCTTGGAAAGGTTTTTAATCTCAATTACTTTCTCCATTTATTTCCCCCCAAATACACCTTCATATACTGAAATTAGTTCTCCAGTCAATTCATAAAAGGAGACTCCACTAATATATACATTTTGTCCTAGAGTCTCCTATTATAATAAGCATAAATTTATATATTATTAGTTGAATGTTTTACTGAACATATCATCCGTAATTTTTTCTCCATTTATAGCTCCATTTATGCTAAATCCTATTTCTGCTGATTGTTGGTTAATATATATCCTTCCTTCGGTCTTTTTATTTGAAGAATCAGTACTACTAAAAGTACCATTATATTTATTATTTTTATCACTAAATTTAGCACTAAACTTAAAGTCTTTTTTGTCAGTTACATATTCTTCATATCCCTTTACATACTGTTCATAATATCTTCCACTAATACTATTATCGTCTACTGCATTAATATCTATAAACTGTTCACCTATTTTTTCAAATTTTGCTCCCTTATCTAATAAAATATCCGTTTTATATTTCCCTATATATTTGCCGGGATTGGTTAATTTAGTACTATCTATGTCTACATTCTTCACTACTTTCTTACCCGTTAAATCAGGTCTACTAACTTTAGTTGCGTTAACATCCGTCATTTTTGCTAGTAACTCAAAGGTTAACTTATGTTCTACGCCTTTTGCATCTTTACCAGAAATTAACCCAGTGCCAAGAACAGTTTGAATAAGTCCATCCTTAGTTGTTACCATATTTCCTTTAACTTCTTTTACAAATACATCACTTGTTATTTTAGCTACACTACTCTCATTATTAGAGTTATTAAATCTATTACCAAATACATTCTTAGATTCAAGAGATACAACTGCATTAATAATGGATGGTATTTGCGCCTCACTTAAAGAACCGGATAAAGTCTTACTACCATCTGCATTTTGCTTAACCACAACTGCATCTTTTAGGTTACCAACGACAGCATCTGCAATTTTTTCCATATCATCCGCTCCCTCGTCTTTAAACGGATTGCTTGAAGATATCGCATCACTAGGTTTTGTGGCATCAGTTATATAATAAATTTTTTGTTCATCACTTTTATTTATATAACCATTTTTATCGGAGTAATTATAACCCTCAGTTTTTTTCAAGCCATCAAGTCTTGTTGTTACAGTTTCTTTAGCTCCCTTTGATACATCAACTTTACTAAGAGAATCGTCAGAATAAACTACCTTACCATTGTCCTTTATAATAATTGACATATCTCCCGTATAGCTTGTTAATTTAGTTGTAGCACTTTCTGCTGTATATTTAAGCGAATCCTTAAGCTCATCATATCCACTTTTAGTTAATACTTGGGCCATAGCAGTAGTTGCAAACATTACACTACCTAGAGCAAAACTTACAATTACAGCTGTTTTCTTATTTAACTTCATTTTATTTAATCTCCTCTTTGTTATAAATTTGCTTTTTAACATGAAAGCCTTTCATAATTCTATTTTAATGTACATGTCTCTACTTTCTATAAACAAATTATAAACAAATTATAAACTCTATTCATTTAATTTTTACCCATTTTTATTGCCTTCTCCGTGCAACTCTCCATAGCTGAAATTACAGTACCTCTAAAATTATTCTTTTCTAATGTGTAAACTGCCTCTATAGTAGTTCCACCTGGTGAACATACATCATCTTTAAGTTTACCTGGATGTTCACCAGTCTCAAGTACCATTTTAGCAGCGCCTAGTACTGCCTGTGCTGCCATTTTATAAGCTTTGCCTCTTGGCATTCCTTGAAGTACTGCACCATCTCCTAGGGCTTCAATAAACATATACACATAAGCCGGAGATGAACCACTAACCGACGGAACCACGTCAATAAGTTTTTCCTCTAATATTTCTACCTTTCCAAAGCTTTCAAATATTTTTAATACATCTTGTAATTCATCATGAGTTATATTTATATTTGAACAAAGAGCACTCATCCCCTCAGAAACAAGCGCTGGAGTATTAGGCATAGTTCTTATAATTTTTGCTTTCTCCCCTAATAAATTACTCATACGATCTAAAGTTATTCCTGCTGCAATAGTTACTATAACCACAGCCTTCTTTAAATATGGTTTTATTTCCTCAATTACATCAATGTATTTATAAGGCTTTACAGCAAGTATTACTATATTAGAAAACTTTGCAACTTCTATGTTATCATTTGTTACTATAATATTATGTTCTTCTTTTACCTTACTTAAATTTTTATCCGATGGATTACTTGCTATTATATTTTCGCTAGGGACTAAATTTGATTTAACTATTCCACTTATCATAGCTCTTGCCATATTCCCACAGCCTATAAATCCTATTGTTTTATCCATACCAATAACTCCTCCAATGTAAATTTATTTAATAATAGTATTATATCATTGGAAGTAACATTATATATTATAATAATATATAATTTGGTTATACTAATATTGAAATGTTTAATATTAAGAGTAATGGATTAATAATTATTGTGTGCTCTTAAAATATAAGGAGGCTCTTTATATGTCACATAAAGACAACAAAAACAGTAAAGACAATAAAAAAGCTAGTCAAAAAACGAAAAAAGAATTAGATAAAATGAGAATGGAAACTGCTAATGAAATAGGTGTTTCTAAAGAATCTAAAAAATTAGGAAAAGAAACAAAATAATTTTTAAATATCCCTAAAGCAAAAGGAAGATGCCCTATTACATCTTCCTTTTACTATATTATAATGATCTTATATTAATATATGATGTGTTATTATAATTGCGATTTATTACTATTAAAATATCATATCTTTTATCTTTCATTCGCTATAAAAAATATTCCTAACATCTCTGGTCCTACATGTGACCCTACTGCCGTACCAACATAATTTAAAATAACATCCTTAACATTTCCATTTTCTCTAAGTAATAATTCTAAAGCTAATGCATCTTGAAGGCAATCTCCATGACTTATTGCAATAACTTGCTTAATGCTTGGATCTGACTTTTCCTTAAACTTTTGTACTAAAGTACTTATTGCTTTTTTTCTTCCCCTACACTTAGAGAATGGTATAAGCCTACCTTCGTTGTCAACAAATAAAACAGGTTTTATATTTAGTAATGTACCAACAGCTGCTGCAGAACTAGATATCCTTCCACCTCTTTTTAAATGATTTAAATCATTAACCGTAAACCAATGATTTATTCTCAGTTTATTCTCCTCAAGCCATCTAACTATCTCTCCTGTAGATTTTCCACTCTTCAACATTTCATATGCATAATATGTTAAAAGTCCCTGTCCCAGGCTTGCACATTTACTATCTACTATTCTTATATCAGCATCCGGAAAATCTTCAAGTATAGTTTCTCTTGCTATATTTGCGCTATTAATAGTTCCAGTTAACGCAGAAGACAATGCAATATATATTATAGACTTTTTTAGTAAAACATACTTTTTAAATACATCTAAATATATTTGGCTATTAATTTGTGATGTACTAGGCGTTTCCCCCTGCCTTAAAGCATCATAAAAATCTTTGCGGATAAATTTCTCTCCAAAATCATCTTCTATTGCTTCACCTTTAAAGTTACAAATCAACCCTAATGGTATTATATTATCCTGTTTGATATATTCTAATGGTAAATCGCATCCTGAATCTATTACTAGAATTATTTCACTATGTGTTTTACTCATAAATTAAATCCCCTTTGCCATACTTTAAATATTATTTTTACTTTTTATTCTATATATACACCTCTATACAAAAAAAGAAAAGCAAATATACTTTTCCTAGATTAATTGAAGTGAAAATTACTAATTATTCTACTACCTTACCAATCTTTCTAAACTTATAATATCTCTTGGTAAGAAGGGATTCTATTGATTCACATTTTAATCTACCAATTGCTTCCTCTAAATTGCGTTTAATACTAATTGACATCTCATCTATATTAGTATGTGCTCCGCCTAGAGGTTCTTTTATAATTCTATCTATTATTTCGTAATTTATCAAATCCTGAGCTGTTATTTTCATGGCACTCGCTGCTTCACCCGCAAGACTTGCATCTTTATATAATATACTAGCAAAACCTTCTGGTGATAAAATAGAGTAAATTGCATGTTCGAGCATCCAAACTTCATCCGCTACAGCCATTGCTAAAGCTCCACCACTTCCACCTTCACCAATGACTATTGAAATTATTGGTGTTTTTAAAGTTGACATATACATAAGATTTCTAGCTATTGCTTCACCTTGACCTCTTTCTTCTGCACCTAATCCACAATATGCCCCCGGAGTATCAACAAAACAAATAACAGGTCTTTTAAATTTTTCTGCCTGTTTCATAAGTCTTAAAGCTTTTCTATATCCTTCAGGATTTGGCATACCAAAATTTCTCTTTATATTTTCCTTTGTGTTATTTCCCTTTTGCTGCGCTATAACAGTTACAGGTATACCATTAAACTCTGCGATTCCACCCACAATTGAAGCATCGTCTCCATAATACCTATCGCCATGTAACTCAATAAATGAATCAAAAATTTTATTTATATAATCAAGAGCAGTCGGACGTTCCACTAGCCTTGCAATACTTACTTTATCCCAAGCAGTTAAATTTTTATAGGCTTCCTTTTGCATATTATAGAGCTTTATTTCCATCTGTCTTATCTCTTTATCTAAATCCATATTTTGATCTTTTGCTAAATTTTTTAGCTCATCTATTTTACTTTTAAGTTCATACATGTTCTTTTCAAAAGGTAAAGTTACCATAAAATTTCACTCCTTATGTATTACTTTTGTCTTTCTGTCGGTGCTATAAATGAAGTTTCAATATCTGCGCTAAAGTTTCCTTCATAACTTTTCTATCCACTATTTTGTCTATAAAACCCTTCTCAAGCAAAAATTCGGCCCTTTGAAACCCCTCAGGCAATTGCTGCTTTAATGTCTGCTCTATAACTCTTTTTCCTGCGAAACCTATTAGTGCATTAGGCTCTGCAAGGATTATATCTCCAAGAGTTGCGAAACTTGCTGTAACTCCACCTGTGGTTGGGTCTGTAAGAACAGTTATATAAAGGTTACCGCTTTCATTATGTCTTGCAATAGCAGCACTTGTTTTAGCCATTTGCATTAGAGAAAATATACCCTCCTGCATCCTAGCTCCCCCTGAGGCTGTAAATATAATAATTGGTTTTTTGCTCTCTGTTGCTTTTTCAATAACCCTCGTAATTTTCTCTCCAACTACAGAGCCCATACTTCCCATCATAAAATTACTATCCATCACCGCAATTAGCGTATCTTGCCCGTTTATCTTTCCTTCTCCGGTTATTACTGCTTCGTTTAATAAAGTTTTATCACGTATAGTTTGAAGTTTCTCCGTATATCCCTTAAAATCTATAGGGTTACCTGATATCATAAATTCATCATATTCTTTAAAAGTACCTTTATCTATGGTATAATCTATTCTTTCGCGACACCCTATTCTGAAATGGGTTCTACAATTATCACAGGTCATTATGCTACTCTCCAAATCCTTTTTATAAAGAATTTTACCACAGGTTTCGCATTTAACCCACATTCCTGAAGGGATATTAGGTTTTTTATCGCCATCTTCATTTTCTAAATTTTTAACCTCAATATATTTACTCTTTTTAAATATACGTTTAAACTCAAACATATAACTACCCCTTTCTAAAAATATACCCACTTCAATTTATAGCATATATAATAAATACTACTATCATAGTATAAAACTTTTAAGTAATAAATTCCAGTATACATTCAGCTACTTTAAATATTTTTAAATTCTTTACTAATAAAACCAGTATCAAATTTACCTTTTATAAAACCTTTATTATTTACTATCTTAAATTGGAAGTCTATATTAGTATCGACTCCTTCTATTATAAATTCACCAAGCGCTCTTCTCATTTTACAGATTGCTTCATCTCTATCTTTTCCATGAACAATAAGCTTTCCTATCATAGAGTCATAAGTCGGTGGAATTTTATATCCCTGATACGCTGCGCTATCTACCCTTACTCCATATCCGCCAGGAATATGAAGTGATTTAATGACCCCTGGACAAGGCATAAAGTTTTTATTGGGATTTTCTGCATTTATTCTACATTCAATAGCATGACCAATGATTTTTATATCATCTTGTTTGTATGGAAGCACTTGACCTGCTGCAATTATTATTTGTGCTTTAACCAAATCTATCCCAGTAATCATTTCTGTTATTGGGTGCTCCACTTGTATACGCGTATTCATTTCCATGAAATAGTATTTACCATATTTATCAAGCAAAAATTCTATAGTTCCCGCGTTTTTATAATTAATAGATTTAGCTGCTTTAATTGCAACCTCGCCCATCTGTTTTCTAAGTTCCTGCGTCATTCCGGCTCCGGGGGCCTCTTCTATTACCTTTTGATTACGTCTTTGAATAGAACAATCTCGCTCATTAAGATGAATCACATTTCCATGCTCATCTGCGAGTATTTGAAACTCTATATGTCTTGGTTCTTCTATAAATTTTTCCATATACATTGTTCCATCGCCAAAATTAGTTTCCGCCTCGGTTTTCGCAGTATTAAATGCGGATGCGAGATCTTCTACTTTGCTAACAACTCTTATACCTCGTCCTCCACCTCCTGCTGAAGCCTTTATCATTACAGGGTATCCTATTTTCTCAGCTGATTCTAAAGCATCTGTTTCAGAGGCAATCTCTCCATCTGATCCAGGAACAACAGGCACTCCGGCTTTTATCATAATTTCTCTTGCCTTTAATTTGTTGCCCATGTTATCAATATTTTGTGAATTAGGGCCTATATATTTTATATTACATTCCTCACACATTTGTGCAAACTTACTATTTTCAGATAAAAATCCATAACCAGGATGGATCGCCTCAGCACCTGTAAGAACTGTAGCACTTAATATATTTTGCATATTTAGATAACTATCCTTAGATTTAGCAGGTCCAATACATATAGCCTCATCTGCCATTTGGGTATGAAGAGCTTCCTTATCAACCTCGGAATATACTGCAACAGTTTGGATACCCATTTCATTACATGCCCTAATTATTCTTACCGCTATCTCGCCTCTATTAGCAATTAATATCTTCTTAAACATATTGTTTACCTTCCCCATACTTAAAATTATTTACTAAAGTGTTTAAATTTTTTAAATACCTACCGCAAACGTAATTTCAGCTTGTGCCGCCTTTACTCCATTTACTGTCGCTATTCCAAGACCTATTCCAACAGGTCCCTTCATTTTAATTATCTCTACCTCAAGCTTAAGTACATCTCCTGGAACAACTTTTCTCTTGAATTTTGCTTTGTTAATACCACCAAAATAAGCGATTTTACCTTTATACTCTTCCATACTTAAAAGAGCGACTGCCCCAACTTGTGCAAGAGCCTCAATAATAATTACTCCGGGAAGTATAGGCTCCTCCGGGAAATGACCTTGGAAAAAGTACTCATTCATAGTAATATTCTTATACCCAACTGCTCTTTTTCCTGGTTCTAATTCCTCTATTTTATCTACAAATAAAAATGGGTATCTATGAGGAATAATTTTTTGAATTTGTTTTACATCTAAAGTAATACCTTTTATAGCTTCTATATTTTCCATGTTAATCCTCCACCTCCTGCATTATTAGATCAATAGATAAATGTCGATTTTAAGTTATCCTTTATGCACTAGTTCTTTATTATTTTAAATAATGGTTGACCGTACTCTACCATATCTTCATTAGAAACTAGTACTTCTAAAACTTCTCCGTCTACTTCACTTTCAATTTCATTCATAAGCTTCATAGCTTCTAATATACAAAGTGTATCTCCCACTTTAACAATAGATCCAACTTTCACAAAATTCTTTGATTCAGCGCTTGGAGAAGTATACATAGTTCCAACAATAGGTGATTTAACTATAAATATGTTTTCATCGGGTATTGTATTCACTATATTTTTAGAAACCTCATCTTCTGTTTTTTCTGCATGCACTTCTTGCATTTCTATATTTTTCCCAGTCAATGGTTCATGAACAGCTGCCTCTATATGTGTAACATTTTCAGGAATTCTTTCTACTACTACCTGTGCTTCTTTTTTCTCCATCTTTATCCTAATACCCTCTGTCTCAATTTCAAAACAAGTGATTTGTGAATCACTAACAGTTTTTATTAAATCTTGAATATTTTTATAATCCATAGTTATCTACCATCCCATTTTTTTAATAATATAGTAGCATCATGACCACCAAATCCAAAAGAATTAGACATTGCATATTTAAGCTGCTGTTTTCGGCCTATGTTTGGAACAATATCTAAATCACAATCTTCATCCGGTACTTTATACCCTATAGTTGCTGGAACAAACCCTTCTTCTAATGCTTTTACACATACTATAGCCTCTATTGCTCCTGATGCTCCAAGAAGGTGTCCTGTCATAGACTTTGTTGAACTCATAGGTATCTTATAAGCATATTCGCCAAAAACAGATTTAACGGCTATTGTTTCAAATTTATCATTATATGGAGTACTTGTTCCATGTGCATTAATGTAAGATACTTCTTGTGGCTTAATATTACCATCTTTAAGTGCCATTACCATTGATCTTGCAGCTCCTTCTCCATCAGGTGCTGGTGAAGTTATGTGGTATGCATCACAAGTTGATCCATAACCATTAACCTCTGCATATATTTTAGCATTTCTCTTTTGAGCATGCTCTAAAGATTCAAGTATAACTATACCTGCACCATCTCCCATAATAAAACCATTTCTCTCTTTATCAAAAGGAATCGATGCTCTTAAAGGATCCTCACTTTTGCTTAAAGCTGTTAACTGTATAAAACCCGCTAAAGCAAGTGGACTTATAGACGCTTCTGATCCTCCAGCTATTATTATATCTGCTCTACCATCTTGAATTAAATGAAAAGCATCTCCGATTGCATTGGTTCCTGTAGCACAAGCAGTAACTACACTATAACACATACCTTTAGCGCCATACTTTATTGCTATATTTCCAGCTGCCATGTTGCCGATTATCATAGGTATTAGGTAAGGTGTAACTTTACCCGGTCCCTTTTCCATAAGCTTTGCATGTTCTCTCTCAATTGTACTGATTCCACCAATACCGGAACCAACTATTACCCCTATTTTTTCACTGTCCTCGTTTTCTAAATCTAGTCCAGAGTTTTCAACTGCTTCTTTCGCTGCAACCATTGCATATTGACAATACATATCCATTTTTCTAGCTTCTCTAATGCCAAGCGCTACAGTTACATCAAAATCTTTAACCTCTGCAGCCAGTTTACATTTAAAATCCGTAACATCAAAAGACTTAATTACATCTACGCCGCAAGTTCCTTTTTTTATATTATCCCAAAAACTATTTACATCATTTCCTATAGGAGTAACTGCTCCCATACCTGTTATAACGACTCTATTTTTCATAAAGTAAATCCTCCTTTATCATCACCTTAAGGTGATGAATCATCTTTAGATGCTACATTGCCATTCCACCATCCACATTTATAACTTGACCTGTTATATACGCAGCTTCGTCTGTTGCTAAAAATGCTACTAAATTTGCAACATCTTCTGGCCTTCCAAGTCTCTTTAATGGAATAGTGCCCATTATAGTATCTTTTACTTTAGCTGACAAATCTTCAGTCATGTCTGTTTGAATATATCCTGGCGCTACTGCATTGCAAGTAACTCCCCTACCTCCAAATTCTCTAGCTACAGACTTTGTCATTCCTATTATACCCGCCTTTGCAGCTGAATAATTTACCTGCCCTGCATTTCCTGTAATCCCAGAAACTGAAGATATGTTTATTATTCTTCCACTTCTTTGCTTAAGCATTATAGCCGCTACATGCCTTGTGCAATTAAAAGCACCTTTTAGATTAATATCTATAACGCTATCAAAATCCGCTTCTTTCATTCTCATCAAAAGACCATCTTTTGTTATACCTGCATTATTAACTAGAATATCTATGCTACCGAATTCTTCAACAGATTTTTTTATCATGTTTTCTACATCATCATAACTACTTATATCAGCTTGAATTGCGAGTACCTTGACCCCTAAATCCTCTATTTCTTTAACTACCTCCTGCACTGCGTCAACGCTATTTCTATAATTAACAACTACATTTGCTCCATGTTTTGCAAGTTTTAATGCTATAGCTCTTCCAATACCACGACTAGCTCCAGTAACCACTGCTGTTTTCCCTTTTAACATCAATTCGTGCTCCTTTACATCTTTCATAATAACTCTAGATTTTAATAAATCCTATATTTTAAGCAATTCTACTGCTTTATTTAATGAATCCATATCTTCAATATTAACAATTGTAAGTTTTCTATCTATTTTCTTAACAAAACCACTTAACACTTTGCCAGGTCCTATCTCTACGAAAGTATCAACACCATCTTTTATCATTCTTTTTATAATTGTCTCCCATAAAACAGAACTCATAACCTGAAGTTTTAAATTATCTTTGATATCATCTTTATTTTTTACATAATCACCATTTACATTCGTCATTAACGGAATAATTATATCATTAAAACTTATATTTTTTAGTTCGATTTCTAACTTCTCCGCTGCCGGCTTTAGCATAGACGAGTGAAATGGTGCACTTACAGATAAAACTATAGCTCGTTTAGCACCTTTTTCCTTAGCTTTTTCACATGCAAGTTCTACCGCCGCTATTTCCCCGGCAATTACTATTTGTCCCGGGCAATTCAAATTTGCAATTTCAACTATCCCAGAAGCTTTTGCCTCGTTACATGATTCTTCAACTAAAGAAGTCTCAAGTCCAATAACAGCAGCCATAGTACCTATTCCTACAGGTACCGCCTCTTGCATAAATCTACCTCGCTTTTTAACAAGCTTTACAGCATCTTTAAAATCCATAGCTCCACTGCAAACAAGTGCTGAGTACTCTCCAAGACTAAGTCCTGCAGTCACATCGCACTTTATACCATGTTTTTGTAATGCCATAAGTGCTGCTATGCTAACAGTTAAAATAGCGGGTTGAGTATTTTCTGTAATATTTAACTCGTCAATTTCACCTTCAAAACAAAGTTTACTTAATTCAAAATTAAGTTCTTTATCCGCTATATTAAATATATTTTTGCATTCCTCTATATTTTCAAATAATTCCTTGCCCATACCAATATATTGGGCTCCCTGTCCCGGAAAAATAAAAGCAATTTTGCTCATAATTTATCTCCTTAATCATCACTTTCAGAGTTAGTCATTGCTACGTCTCCGAATATTATGGCTTTAATCTATATAAAATATTATTATTTTATCTGAATTTTATAATGGCTTCCTCTGCTTGCGTAAACATTTCTTCGATAATTTCCTTGCAACTTTGTTCTCTTTTTACAAGACCCGCAATTTGTCCTGCAAGAATAGACCCCATCTCTATGTCGCCTTCTTGTACTGCCCTTTGTAAACATCCTCGTCCAAGTTCCTCTAAATCCTCTATTGAAGCATTTTCTTTCTCAAGTTTCTGGAATTTTCTCGATAATTTATTTTTTAAAACCCTAACAGGGTGTCCTGTAGGTCTTCCTGTAACTACTGAATCTATATCCTTCGCACCTAGTATCTTCTTTTTATAATTTTCATGTATTGTACATTCATTTGCTACTAGGAACCTTGTTCCTACTTGAACTCCTTGTACTCCAAGCATAAATACTGCTGCAACTCCTCGTCCATCGCCTATGCCACCTGCTGCAATTACTGGAATACTAACTGCATCAACAACTTGAGGAACTAGTGCCATAGTTGTAAGTTCACCAATATGCCCGCCAGATTCACAACCTTCTGCAATAACTGCATCTGCTCCTGCTCTCTCCATACGCTTTGCTAATGCAACAGAAGCCACTACTGGTATTACTTTAATCCCATGTGACTTCCAAAGTTCCATATATTTACCTGGATTTCCCGCTCCCGTAGTAACTACCTTAACACCTTCTTCACATACAAGATGTGCAATTTCTTCTGCATTATCACTTAAAAGCATTATATTAACTCCAAAAGATTTATCTGTTAACTTCTTAGCTTTTCTAATTTCATCCCTTATATAATCTGTTGGTGCATTGGCCGCTGCTATAATACCGAGACCTCCTGCATTAGATACTGCAGACGCTAAACTACTATCCGCAACCCAAGCCATACCACCTTGTATTATTGGATACTTTACACCTAACTCTTTAAAAAATACGGAATTAAACATTTTACCCCTCCTTGATTCCTTAAAACATATAATTAAAGTCAGATAATTATAGAAAAAAAGTACATATTACTACAACTACATTTCACGTAATATATACTTTTTAATATACTGAATAAAACTAAATTTTTATACTTAGTAGTTCAGCTCTTCAATCATCTAACTCTTAATTTATATTATTTAAGTTTTTGTTCAATATATTTAACAATTCCCTGTACATCTTTAATATTTTCTATATCCTCATTTGGTATTTCAATTTCAAATGCTTCTTCGAGTGACATAACAATTTCAAAAATTTCAAGAGAATCTACACCTAAATCATCTGCAAATTTGGCCTCCATTTTAACCTCTGCTTCGTCTATTCCCAATTGTTCAACTATTACACTTTTAACTTTTTCAAATACCATTATTAATTCCTCCTAAGATTTTATTTATTCATTGTCCATTCTATTAATGAAGCTCCGTAGGTTAATCCACCACCAAAGCCTACAAGTATAATTTTATCTCCAGCTGTAAGTAAATTTTCTTTATTCATTTCGTCCATTGCTATGGCTATACTTGCTGCTGAAGTATTTCCATACTTATCTAAATTGACGAAAAATTTATCTTTATCAGCCTTCAATTTTCTAACAACAAATTCTATTATTCTAAAATTTGCTTGATGACAAACTACATACTTAATATCATCAAGTGTGTAATTATTTTCATTTAAGATTCTACTTATGCTACTCGCAATAGTTTTTACTGCAAATTTAAAAATTTCCTTGCCATCCATACTTATTGTTGCTTTAAAATTTTCATTTCCTTTTGTATATGTATTTTTCACATCTACAGTTGGACATGTCAAAAATTTTCCCTTTTGACCTTCTGAAGCTGAATTTACAGAAATTATTCCTCTAACACTTCCTGCTTCAAGTACTGCTGCCCCTGCTCCATCTCCAAATAAAATACAAGTGTTTCTGTCTGTCCAATCAACTATTTTTGATAATACATCAGCCCCTATTATTAGTGCTCTTTTTCGCTGACCTGTTTTAAGAAATTGCATTGCTATATTAAGGGCAAATATAAACCCTGTACATGCTGCTGATATATCAAAAGCCATGGCATTAACTGCTCCAATATTTCCTTGAACTATACATGCAGTTGCTGGTACAAATTGATCTGGCGAAGTACTTGCAACAATAATCAAGTCTATATCTTCAGCTTTAATATTTGCATCCACTAATGCTTCATTGGCTGCTTTTGTAGCTAAATCTGAAGTGTTTTCTCCCGTAGATATATGTCTCTGCTTAATACCTGTCATAGAAACTATCCACTCATCAGAAGTATCTACAATTTTTGATAACTCATGATTAGTCATTATGTTTAGAGGCGCATAACTTCCCGTCCCGATTATTTGTACTTCATTCATTGCTTAACTCCCACTTCCTTAATATTCTAATCTATATTTATTTTTGAAGAAGTCATTTAATTTTTCAAGAGATTTTATTAATACCTCTTCCTCTTCTTCGTTTAGACCATCGATAGTTGCATGTACCATATTAGAATGAAACCTATCATGTATTCTGTAGGCAAGTTTTCCTTTTCTGGTAAGTGCGATCATTACTGATCTTCTATCTTCTTCTCCCCTTTTTCTATCAACATACCCTTTTTTAAGAAGTTTATTAATAGCGGTTGTAAGTGTCCCTACCGTTATTCTAAGATCCTGAGCGACCTCGGACATAGTTCTGTGTTCATACATTCCGATTGCATCAATAGTATGTACTTCTGTTACAGATATGTCCTTAAGAACCCCTTCTTTAAGTGCCCTCTGTTCTATCTGGGATATGTCACTAAAGGTCTCTACTAAAAGTTCATTTACAACCCCAACAGATCTGCTCATATTTACCACCATTTCCCATACATTGATTTCCATATACTTATATTTTCATGTACTTTGATACTCAAAGTATATCTATGGAGTTGTAATTTGTCAATATTTTTACAATTAATGTTAAAATTTTTACATTTTGTTTTTATTTATAATAAACTAAAAACAACGTTCTGCTTCTTCCACAAGTTCAGTCATAAGTTCCTTAACGGTCACAATTTTATTTACACGGTAAGCATTACTTCCAACGAAAATAAGACCATTATCTAAGTTCCCTCTTACCGCTTGTATAAGCGCTTCTGTAATACAATAAGGTGTAGTTTTAGGGTCACATTTCTTAATGCACAAATAACACTTGCTTACTTTGCAACCCTTTTCCTCTACAACTTTCATGAAATTATTGTTAATGGCACGCCCAGGCATACCTACCGGACTTTTTACTATCTTTATGTCTCCTTCTTTTGAATTAATATATGCCATTTTAAAAGCTAAACTAGCATCACATTCATCAGTAGCCACAAATCTAGTAGCCATTTGTACCCCAGCTGCACCTATTTTCATTAATTCTGAAATATCAGTACCAGTATAGACTCCACCAGCAGCTACTACAGGAATTTTTTTATTATATTTCTCTTCGAAAGGTTTAATTGCCTCTATAACTTCTTTAACTATTTGCTTTAAATCTTGGGCCTTCTTCTCAAGTAGCGATTCCAAAGAGAAACCAAGATGACCACCAGCCTCTGGGCCTTCAACAACAATTAAATCTGCGGCACAATTATTTTTTCTATCCCACATTTTTGATATAACTATAGCTGCCTTAGCTGATGATACTATAGGCGCAAGTTTTGTTTTAAATCCTTTGGCTATTTTCGGTAAATCAAGTGCAAGTCCTGCACCAGATATTATTAAATCTATACCTTCTTCTAAAGCTACCGTTGTTAGTTCTTCATAATTATTCATAGCTACCATAATGTTTATCCCAATTATACCTTTAGGACTTAATTCTCTAGCTCGCCTAATTTCATTTCTTAATGCTCTTTTGTTTGCTTCCTTTGCATTAGTTGCAAAGTCTTCCTCATTAAATCCAATTTGGGCAGTAGATATTATCCCAATTCCACCCTCATTTGCAACAGCTGATGCGAGCTTTGATAAAGATACTCCCACTCCCATACCACCCTGAATTATAGGAATACGTGCTATTAATTCTCCAATTTTTAAAGGAGGTAACTTCATAATTATCCTCTCCCTTTGCTTAGATTTTCAACTAGTTTGATAGTCAAAGTATATATATTTTTATATTCCATGTCAAGATAAAAGTATCTTACAACTAATTCAAATGTTTTTTAATAACAAAGTTTTTCATTTCCATTCTTTTTAGTTTTTATAGTAGTTTACGGTATCAATTTACTTTTCCTAATATCACTAGCAATTATACAAAACTCTTATAGGATTTGGATGACCAGTAAATCTGGGGTTGATGTAAAAGTTTAGGCTATACGCTATTGCTTTTTAGAATTACTTCTATTATTAGTATTTATTCTTTTAACTACCTTTGAATTTTATAAGATTGATAAAACCGCAGCTTATCTTATGATTCCATATATTGCTTGGGTATCATTTGCTGGAGTTTTAAATTATAATATATGGATGCTTAATTAAAAATCTTTATGATTAAATACTTAGGAGGAAATATGAACTCAGATTATAAAATAAAACAAATAACCAGATTGTATGACAGTTGTAATCAATGTGGGTTGCCTATTATAAATTGCCTCTGTTCTACAGCACCTAAGGTAAAAACGTCCTCAAAATTTTGGATCTTATCTACAGAAAAAGAATTTTATAGACCTTCTAATACTGCGAGACTATTGAAACTCATAAACCCACATTCTACAGAGCTTTTTCTTTGGGAAAGAACAAAAATGCCAGATAAATTAATAACAAACTTAAATAATGATATATATGAACCATTTTTGCTTTTCCCCATAGAAGATAATCAAACAAAGTGCCCGAAACTTGAATACAAAAGTGAAAGGAAAATTCCTGCCTTTATTATTATAGACGGTACATGGAAGGAAGCACGAAAAATACTTAGGAAAAGTTCCTATTTAGAAAATCTTCCAATTATTTCATTAGAACCAAACTTTAAGTCTATATATGATTTAAGAAGAGGTGCAAAAGATGGCAATTTATGTACAATAGAAACCGCAATAGAGGTACTAGCTATAAGTGGTGATGATAAGCATTCACAGGTAATAAATGATTTTTATAATTTATTTTTAAAAAGCTATAAGGCAGGCTTAAGTGGTCACAAACTTATAACTTCTAATAAAAATTGAAGATGCCATCCAAAATGATGTCATCTTCAATTTTTTTTAATATCTAAAATATCCATATTAAAAACAAATAATCTAATAATCAAAATCACTGAATCGGTTGCTGAAAATTTTGAGATTGCTGGTCTTTAATTTTCTGTTTACCTTCCTCCATAAATTGTGAATCCTTTGGAGATAACATATACAAAATTTCTTGAAGCTCCCCAACGTGCCTTCTTTCTTCATCTGCAATATGATTTAAAATTTTTTTAACTCTTTCATCAGATGTAGACATCGAATGAGCTTCATAACCTATAATAGCCTCAAGTTCACCTGAAATATCAACACGAATTGCTTGAGCAAGCTCATCATTTGACATTTGTCTTGGTACATTTGCAACGAATGGATTTCCGAGTAAAGCCATAGTTTATTCCTCCCTTTTAATTTAAACATATTTTTAGCATCATCGTTATATTTTATTCATTTATAAGTTTGCTCCAATTTAAGATGAAAATGCGTATTCTTGTATATTTTGTAGTGTAAAACCCATGTCGTCCTCTGATCTTTATGGAATGAAATTATTAGTTGTTCTATAAATATTATGGATTAATGTAGTAATGTTGGATATAATATGATTTATAAGTTATAAAAATTCGTAATTAAAGGGTGGTAATATGAGAATACCGAATCATATCGGAATAATTCCCGATGGAAATAGAAGATGGTCCATAAATAATGGTTTACCTAAGGACAAAGGATATACTTATGGATTAGACCCTGGTCTATCTTTGTATAAACTTTGCAAAAATGCAGGTGTAAAAGAAATAACTTATTTCGGTTTTACTACCGATAATACAAAAAGGCCAGCAATACAAAGAGAGGCCTTTGCTAAAGCTTGTGTCGATGCTGTAAAGCTTTTAAGTACACAAGATGCTGATTTATTAGTAGTAGGAAATAGCGACTCACCTATGTTTCCAAAAGAGCTACTTCCTTTCACCTCACGTAAAACCTTTGGCAAGGGCGGTATAAGGATAAATTTCCTAGTAAACTATGGCTGGGAATGGGATCTGAGTAACCTTGATCAAAACAAAAGTAGTAAAAGAAGCAATATATTGAATTGTATCAAAACTAAAGATATTTCTAGAGTAGATTTAATCATTCGTTGGGGTGGTAGAATGCGTCTAAGCGGTTTCTTACCAATACAGTCCATATATTCTGACTTTTATGCTATAGATGACTTTTGGCCTGATTTTAAACCTGAACATTTAACTAACGCCTTAAATTGGTATGATAAGCAAGATGTAACCCTTGGTGGTTAATTTTATTTCCTCAAAGGAGATCTTATGGTAATCGAAAAGATAAATTGTTCTAAATGCATATATTACTATATTACTTGGGATCCAGCTTTCCCCAAAGGCTGCAAACTTTATGGTTTTAAATCTCCAAATTTACCTTCCATACTAGTAAAACAATCATCTGGGATAGCTTGTGGTAAATTTACACCAAAAGAAAGAAAGTAATTGTTTATGGTAACTTCTAATAAATTTAAATTATAAACTAAGGCACATAACTAAATATATATAAATTATATTTTTAGTTATATGCTCTGTGCCCTAATCAAATATTAATCTATAACCGTATTATTTTGATCAACTACCTCATATGCGTAGGACTTAGTTTCTTCTTGCCTTATTGTCCCGTCATCGTTAATTCCCGTAACTATTGTTGGAACGTTTACTAACTTACTTTCTATACCTTCGATTCTTACATATCTATCTAACCCAGCTTTAAGTTTTTCGCATTTATCCTCGCCTAATTCTCTTCCCTTCATGCCTCTCAAAATTCCTCACTCCTCTCGAATATTAGACTTTCCATTTATAGCTCATATTTGTAATTTTTTAAAGAATTTTTAGATGAGATGATAATATAGTATTTATAAAAAATATAATATTTATTCTCAAAAAAAAACAAAAACGCCTATTAAGCGTTTTTAATATGATTTTTAATGCTATGATTACTCAATTTAATTATTACAAAACAGCTAGTGTATCTTCTTTAAATTTTTCTAGTCCTATTCTTGTTATAAAATCACCTAGTTTTTCTCCCATGTTTCCTTTATCCTTATAATAAGTTATCAAGGTATCAACCAGAATCAACACTTGATCCTCGGTTAATTTTTCTGCGATGATATCCGCAATTCTAGGCGTAAATCCACCACTACCTCCGGCTACTATCATGTATCCCTCTTTATCACCAATTACACCTAAATCCCTAGAATAAACACTAGTGCAAGCATTTTTGCAACCAGCTACCCCAATTTTTGTTCTACAAGGCATCTCCATACCATGGTAACGCTTATCTAAAAGCATTCCAATTTTAAGGGAATTCTGTTTTGCTCTTTTACAAAAAGCCGCTGGACACATATGAACATTTTTTACAGAGTTTAGAGACTTAACAGCTGGACTCATACCTAATTCTTCCCATACCTTCGAAACATCTTCGCAATCAAGCCCTAGTATTGCAATTCTCTGACCCGAGGTCATCTTTAATACACCTTTGTACTTTTCCGCAACACTAGCTATTTTCGAAAGCTGCTTCGGAGTTATAAACCCTCCTGGAATATGAGGTGTTACACCATAAGTTCTTTTCCCATCTCTTACCTTTTGAAGTACAGCATGTTTAGGTTCCATTAAATTGCCTCCTATTCCATGGAGAGCTTAACAATTATTGTATCCTCTCCACATTTACTTTCTTGTAATTTGATTAACTCCAATTATACCATTATGCCCTATCGCTTTAATGAAATTATAAGTATATTCATCATTTGAATTTTCAACAAATGCTTTAGTCCATTCATGTCTAAGGTTATAAAATATATTTATGTCTCCATTTACCGTTTCCCAATAAATTTTATGAATACAACTTGTAGTTTCCCATTCAAATATATCCTCTTCTGATTTTATAGGCCTTGTTACTCTATCACAAGGCATACCTTCTAATAGGTAATTATTAAGTGCATTAAATACTTCTTCTGGGCTTCCCGGCATTTCCTTTGCTCTTGACATCTCCCCAACCGTTTTACCTTGCTTTATAAAACATTCATGTGCAATAACCTCTGCTTCTTTTTCATTCTTCTTAATCATTTCTGTTATTATAAATGCTATTCTCGTTTCAACTTTTTCAATTTTATCCGAAAGCCACCCATGTATATTAGATACATCAATTATATCCTCTATACTTTTGCTTGTGTCTATTGGGCTACCGTAAGCTAGTGATCTTTCAATAACATCCTTTGCATTATCACCGTATTTATCTATATATACTTTTTTTAATTTTAATTCTAAGTCCTCAGCTAATAAAATCTTACCAAATACCCATGTGTGAATAGGTGCTAAAAAAGCGCTCATTATTATTCCTCCAATATTTAATTATTTTTTTAATCTACAAATTTATATCTTAATAATACTGTATATAGGCTAAATTTACTGTAACCTATGTTACCATTTTAGATAATACATAATTTAATTGTTATGGGACAATTACTATACTTTATCTGAAAAAATAAAGAGAGCATTTAATGCTCTCCCTACCACTAATTTTTTAAAAGCTGTTAATTATACTTTTATTACGCTTTAATACACTTTAGAATTTTGGAAGAAATTTAATTATTTATCAACTCTTATTGCTGATTTACGTTTCGCCTTTTTCATATCAGACGCCTCAATAGTTTCTGGCTTCTTGGGTTTATTATCCTTTTCTTTAGCCGGTGTACTCATTTCTTTATATGGCATAAAATCACTCCTTTATAAAGTATTTTTTACTTTTAATGAAATTTTATTCATGCCTTTCTTTACTATATCACCTTTTTTTACTACAATAGCTCTAAAATGTGCATATGTGGTTTCTATAATATCACCATTGTTATAAGTAGCACACAGATAACGTCTTTTTTCGTCTTAAATCATTCAATATTATACCTCCTATGACACTTGCTTAATATGACCTTTTGTACCATAAATTAAATATTATTCAAATATTCTTTTATTTATATTTTTAACTATATGGTATACTATAGGTTGAATAATAAAATTTTTATAGATTAAAAAATACTATATAATTTATTATCTACATCATATAGATAAACTTAATTTTAGATGTTGAAATACTAATTCTAAAATATAAAAAGGAAGGTAGTGACTTTATGAGCACTTTCATGTTTAAAAATGAAAATTATAAATATACTCCTGTGAGTAATATTTTTATAGATAAGTTTATGCCTAGAGCTAGAGGTGAATTTGTTAAAGTTTATCTTCTCGGACTAAAGTATTGTACATCTGGAGAAATAGGTGCTACATCTTCTGTAATAGCAAATACTCTTGGACTTCTAGAAACGGATGTTGTTAATGCTTGGAACTTCTGGAATGATGAAACCATAATTAAAATGACTCCAATTGATAATATGGGTAATTTTAATATTGAATTTTTAGACCTTTTAGATGTTCCAAATGAGAATATACAAGGTATAAATCTACTCGAGGAATTAACCAACTCCTCAATAAAAGGCATGCTACAGGATATTGAAAAACTATTAGCCAAACCATTATCACCAAAAGAAATGACAATGTATCTAAGCTGGCAAAAAGATTATAATTTTCCCCCAGAATTAATACTTCTATTAATTCAATACTGCGTATCAAAAGGTAAAGTTGATTATAGGTATATTGAAACCATTGCCATTGCATGGCATGATGCAGATATTAAAAATATTGAAGATGCCCAATCTTATATAAAGAAACATGAAGATAAATGGATAAATATTAGAAAAATATTAAATTACCTAGGGATTAAAGCTCCCGAAATAATGAAACCTCAAGAACAAATACTAGATAAATGGATAAATGTTTATAAATTTTCTCTCGAAATTATATTTAAAGCTTGCGATATTTGTTTTGATAGACTTAACAGAGCTGATTTTAAATATATTGATGGGATTCTAAACAGTTGGTTTAAAGACGGCATAAACTCGCTTCAGGACATAGAAAAGAAAGATAAAAAACATGCACTTACTAACAAACGTAATACTGCTGGTGGTAAACCTGCTAAAGGCAGCTTTAATGATTATGAACAGAGAGCTTACGACTTTGATGAACTAGAAAAAAAATTACTAGGATGGGATAAAAATGATTAAAGGTTATCAAACCAAGATATTAAGTATATATGATCAAATAAGACAAGAAGAAGAGTCTGACTTTAGGAAACGAAAAATTCATATAGAAGAAACCCATCCTGAAATTATTGGATTAGATAAAAAGATAGGTAAATTATGTATAGAACTATCTATTAGTGCCTTGAAGAACACTGATAATAGAGAAAGCCATTTACATGACTTAAAAGAAAAAATAATGGACCTAAGGGTAAAAAAATCTGAACTATTAGTCTCTAATGGTTTTAACATGGAGTACCTTAATTTACATTATAGATGTAATAAATGCCGCGATACCGGGTTTATTGGAAACACTAAATGCTCTTGCTTTAAACAAAAAGTAGTAGATGTTTATTATACTGGATCTGAATTAAAAAGCATGCTAAAAACTCATAATTTTGATAACTTTAAATTGGATTATTATCCTTCTAGGAAAAGTGAACTTGAATCAATATCTCCAAAAAAGAACATGGAAAAGATTTTATCTATATCTATGAGCTTTTTGAAAAACTTCGACACTACTGATGAAAATTTATTATTTTACGGGAGTTCTGGAACAGGAAAAACATTTTTATCTCATTGTATTACAAAGGAATTAATTGATAAAGGTTCCTTTGTAGTATATAGGACGGCTGAGGAATTAATAAGGGCTTTAAAAGATATTAGATTTAATAACAATAGTGCTTTAGAAGAATTACTAATAGATTGTGACTTACTTATTATCGATGATTTAGGTACCGAGCAGCTTTCAGATTTTAATAAAGCTGAACTGTTTAACTTGCTTAATACTAAGTTATTAAAACAAAAGAAAATGGTAGTATCCACCAATTTATCTCTTGAAAGTTTACTTAAAACTTATGCAGAAAGAATAACTTCTAGATTATTTGGCAACTTTACTGCTTGCAAATTCTTTGGAGATGATATAAGAATAAAGGAAAACTTGAGTAAACTAAAATAATATTAAAATATAATCATTAATAGAAAGTACATATTACTGCAAATGCATTTGTAGTAATATGTACTTTCTATTATTATGCGCTTTTATGAAATACCGATAAAATCTAATGATTTTTCAGTAAATTAAAAAAAGTTCTAAACATTAGTTTAGAACTTTTTTGGAGCTAGCAATAGGAATTGAACCTACAACCTGCTGATTACAAGTCAGCTGCTCTACCGTTGAGCCATGCTAGCAAAAATATGGCGACTCAGAAGGGACTCGGACCCTCGACCTCTGCCGTGACAGGGCAGCACTCTAACCAACTGAGCTACTGAGCCATATATGGTGGGAACAACAGGGTTCGAACCTGTGACCCTCTGCTTGTAAGGCAGATGCTCTCCCAGCTGAGCTATGCTCCCATATATGTTTTGGTGGTGACTCCTAGGGGAATTGAACCCCTGTTACCACCGTGAAAGGGTGGTGTCTTAACCGCTTGACCAAGGAGCCTTATTAAATTTTAAATGGAGCTAGCAATAGGAATTGAACCTACAACCTGCTGATTACAAGTCAGCTGCTCTACCGTTGAGCCATGCTAGCTAATAAAAATGGCGACTCAGAAGGGACTCGGACCCTCGACCTCTGCCGTGACAGGGCAGCACTCTAACCAACTGAGCTACTGAGCCATATATGGTGGGAACAACAGGGTTCGAACCTGTGACCCTCTGCTTGTAAGGCAGATGCTCTCCCAGCTGAGCTATGCTCCCATATATGTTTTGGTGGTGACTCCTAGGGGAATTGAACCCCTGTTACCACCGTGAAAGGGTGGTGTCTTAACCGCTTGACCAAGGAGCCATAGTCGTTGTCACTTTATTGATTATGTAGTTGGGTCTCGCAACCCGACATAAACTATAATACCTAATTTTTCTTAATGTGTCAACATATTTTCTTGCTTTTTTCATTCTTTTTTTTTAATATAGTATATAAATCTAGTAAATTCAACGGTTTAAGCTTTAAATAAATTTTAAATTTTTTTTAATATATTACTAAATTCTAGACATACTTTATGATTTTATATAAAATCCATGTTCATCTTACTCATTTTAGGGTAAAATTATAATTAAACAATTTATATTATAAACATAATTTTTTCTCGAAGGGAGAGATTTTCTTGAAACATACTCTTATAATAGTTGGCGGAGGCGCTTCCGGTCTAACAGCTGCTCTTATAGCTAAAGATTCTGGTATAGATGTAGCGATAATCGAAGGAAGCGATAGAATTGGCAAAAAAATATTAACTACTGGTAATGGTAGATGTAATATTAGTAATGACAATATAAATAATGATAGATACCACAGTGATAATCCTGGTTTCTTTGCAGATACTCTAAATTCTTTTTCTGCAGCAGATACTATAGATTTTTTCGCTTCTTTGGGCATACCTTTGGTAACCGTAGATGGAGGTAAAATGTTCCCTATGTCTATGCAGGCCTCCTCAGTTCTTGATATATTAAGATTTTCCCTAGACGAAAAAAACATACCGGTCTATACAAATACTAAAGCTAAGGAAATCACTAAAACTAAGAAGGGTTTTAAAATTTATTGCTCAGATAATAGTATATATGAATGTGACAGGTTGATTCTTGCTGCTGGTGGCAAATGTGCCCCTAAAACAGGTTCTGACGGCTCTGGATATACATTAGCAAGGCAATTAGGCCACGATGTACTTCCTCAAGTACCTGCCCTCGTACAGCTTAAATTAAACTATAGCAGGTTAAAAGCTTTATCTGGAGTGAAATTTGATGGCTATGGAGAAATATTTATAAATGGTTTATGTATTCAAAAGGAATTTGGAGAAATACTCTTTACGGACTATGGCATTTCTGGCCCTCCAATACTTCAACTTAGCAGGACTGCAGCTTATGGCTTATCTAAAAGTAATAAAGTTTCTTTAAAAATTGACATGTTACCAAATATTAGCCGTGAAGATCTACCAAAATTTTTAAACAAACATTGGTCATTATTTGAAAGTCGCGACCTTTGTGATTCATTTATTGGCATAATTCACAAGAAACTTATTCCAATAATTTTAAAAGAAGCCAAAATAGAAGATATGCATAAAGCTTGCTGCAAATTAGCGCTAATAGAAAAAGAAGCCATTTATGATTTGCTTAAACATTGGCAATTTGAAGTATCAGGCACTAATTCTTTTTCAAATGCTCAAGTTACTGCAGGAGGTATTAATACAAAAGAAATTAACCCTCAAACTCTAGAATCTAATATTATAAAGGGCCTGTTTTTTGCAGGTGAAATATTAGATGTTGATGGAGATTGTGGTGGTTTTAACCTTCAATGGGCATGGAGTTCTGGTGCTGTTGCAGGAAGAAATGCTTCCAAATAGATTTTCTTATATATTACTAATGAAAAGGATAGATTGCTCAGATTTCTTTCACTTCACCATGTAACTCTAAAATTTATATTATTTACATCTGCTAAAAATCACAAACTCGCTTTCGCTCAAACATGCGATTTTCTTCACGCATCTGCAAATAAAATAAATTAAGAATTACTATGGTTTGTTCAAATGAATCCTACGCAATCTATCCTTTTGTTATCATAATATAAGAAAAATAATTTTAAGCATCCCATTACATTATTTTTTATTTTCATGTTTCTTTACAGACTTATCAGAATAACGCCATATCATAAATATTAAAACTAGAACTAAACATAATACACCAACAGTTATATTCAATTTTCCATAATGTATCCAGCTAAATACTATCATCATAATCCCGATAATTGTTATAATTCGTTTTGCCTTAATAGATTTCATATATTTCCCTTTCTTAAGCGATATATACTTTAGTTAATTCTAGTAACTATACCCAGATACTTTCCAAAAGAGTAAGCTCAACACCCTCTTCATTTACTATTCTGTGTCTACATATTGTTTTATCAACTTCTTTTATAACCTGCGTGCTTACTTTTATGATTTCACCGTATTTTGTTTCCTTTATGTAAGTCACCTTAATATTTTTAAGTTCTTTGTTTAATATTATGTCTTCAGGTATTGTCTCTATTGCCCAGGCTGCATATTTAACGTTATTTACGTGCATATTTGTATCAATATCACTGTATCTTACCTGAAAACTTTTCTCATTATCCACTTCATTTATTGATAATATATTCTCAATGTTTTTTAATGCATTGGGACTATCCTCTATACCATAAACTTCATATAATTCTTTTGTAACCCTTATCGGTCTTCTTGTATCTGTGTTTATTAAAATCCAAATTGAATCAGCATGACCTATTATATTTCCTTTACCATCAAAGATATCATATTTTCTATCTGCATAAAACTTTTTAAAAGAATGTGCAAATGTCTCCACCTTTATAGTCTCGTTAAGAAGTGGGTAAGACTTAATTGTTATATCCCACTTATATAAGACCCAAGCCATTTTATTCTCTTTAAGGTAGTCTATTCCTACTCCTAAAGTTTCACTTTGATACATTGCCATATCTCCTAGATAATTCATTATACTTGTAATCAGAACTCTTTTTTGTATATCTACTTCATAATAATGAATGTTATACTCCCTGCTTGTAACCACTGGAATTTTACTCACCATATCACCCCTATATTTTTTATAAGTACATAATATCTAATAATTTTGTTATTAATAATTTTGTTATTAATAATTTCTTTTATACTTAGATTATATCAAAATAAACTGCTTAAACATTCAATAATAAGTTAATATAAATATAAACTTTGATAAATTTTTATTTATGTATGTAATTGTTATGAAATAAGTGATAAAATATTGTTGTCAGTATTCGTTACGAAACTGAACTATAAATAAGGATTATGAATAGGTCGACTTATATCCTTATGGAATAAGAGCGGAGGGAACACATGATTAATAATAACTCTATTAAAATCAAAAAAATAAAAACACGTGAACTTACAACCATTGGTATGCTATCAGCAGTTTGTGTAGTACTTGGGTTAACTGGATATGGTTTTATTCCACTTCCTGGTTTCAAAGCTACTATAATGCATATTCCGGTTATTATAGGTTCAATAATAGGTGGCCCTATTGTTGGAATGACCATTGGTTTAATATTTGGTGTTTTCAGTGTTATACAAAACATAACTGCTCCCAATATACTATCTTTTGCTTTTATAAATCCTTTAGTATCTGTATTACCAAGGGTTCTTATTGGTCTTACTTCGTACTATGTTTATAAACTAAGCTTTGGTAAAAATGAAAACCTAAGAATTGGACTTGCTACCGTAATCGGTTCTTTAACTAACACATTTGGGGTTTTAACTATGGTATACATTTTATACGCAGCTAAATTTGCCGTTTCTAAGGGCATAGACCCTTCCATTGCTGCAAAAACTATTTATAGCCTTGCTATAATAAATGGTGTTCCAGAAGCCATCATAGCTACTATAATTACCATTCCTGTTATATTGGCCATTAAAAAAATAAGAAAAAATTAAAAAACAAGACACTTAGCATTTGCTAAGTGTCTTAATTTTTTTATGCGTTTATTGCAGTCATTAATTCTTCTAAATTAAGACCATGAACCATTGATGCTTCTTCTAATGTTTCAGCTTGTGCTGAAGGGCATCCAACACAACCCATTCCAAAGTTCATTAATACTTGAACTGATTCTGGTTTTTGTCTTACAACTTCGCCTATTGTCATATCCTTAGTTATTTTCATATTATATACCTCACTTTATTTTAGTTTGAAATAATTATATCAGAATTTGACTAGTTAATAAATAAAAATATTCACTAACTTTAATTCTCATTCTCATTGTATTCTATATACTTAAACTTTACTAGTACGCACTTTTTTAATCTTTAGTATCAATTTGTATACTTCATGCATGTTTTCTATATTATTTATATTTTCCTATAATACAAAAAACATACATGAGTATAAAATAATTTAATATATATTATATTTCAGTTAATACCATTGTTTGATCTCTTTTAGGACCTACTGAAACTATTGAAACCTTAACACCCGTAAACTCTTCAATTCTCTTTAAGTATATTTTTGCATTTTCAGGAAGTTCTTCATAACTTCTTGCATCTGCTATACTTAAATCCCAACCATCAAATTCTTCATATATTGGCACGCACATAGCTAAATCCTCAAGACTTGCTGGGAAATAATCTATAATACTACCCTCAAATTTATATCCTACGCAAATTTTGATTTTTTTAAGTCCTGCTAAAGTATCTATTTTGGTTACAGCAAAACTAGTGATTCCGGAAACTCTTGCTGCAGATTTTAATATAACAAGATCAAGCCATCCACATCTTCTTGCTCTACCTGTTGTTACACCAAATTCAAACCCTTTTTCGCGGATCCATTCTCCTGTTTCATCCTCAAGTTCTGTTGGGAATGGTCCCTTTCCTACTCTTGTAGTGTAAGCCTTAGCTACTCCTACGACACTTGTAATCATAGTAGGTCCTATTCCTGCTCCAACACAAACTCCACCTGCAATAGTGTTTGATGAAGTTACAAAAGGATATGAACCATAATCTATATCAAGTAAAGTACCTTGTGCTCCTTCAAATAAAACATTTTTTCCAGCTTTTATTGAATCATAAACTTTAACTGATATATCTTTGACAAAAGGCCTCATCCTATCTGCATACTCTAAATACTGTGTATATATTGTATCAAAATCTAAAGCTTTTCCACCCAAAACTTTTGTTATTATATCATTTTTAATTGTTAGATTAGTTTTAAGTTTTTCTTTTAGAACATCTTTTTTCATTAAGTCACAAACTCTAATTCCACTTCGTTCAAATTTATCAGTATAACAAGGGCCTATACCTTTTTTGGTAGTTCCAATATCATTTTTACCTCTGGCTATCTCATATAAATTGTCTAACTCTTTATGGTAAGGCATTATAACCTGTGATCTATCACTAATCATTAGTCTTTCTGGTGTTATATTCTCACCTAAACCTTGTAAATAATCAATTTCTTTAAATAAAGCTTCTGGATCTACAACAACACCATTACCTATTACATTCAATTTATTCTTGTATAGTATTCCTGATGGTATTAAGTGAAGTTTGTATTCCTTATCTCCTACAACAACAGTATGACCTGCATTGTTCCCACCTTGGAACCTGACTACAACGTCTGCTCCCTCAGCAAGATAATCTGTCATCTTACCTTTACCTTCATCACCCCACTGGGCCCCTAAAACAATAAATGCTGACATATAAATTCCTCGCTTTCTTTCAATTCGCAATAAATTTCTTAGATCCCTTGGCGCTCAAACTTCATTGCCTATTATGTTTACTTTATATTTGAATTATACACTTTAAACATTCATATAACCAATTATTTAAATTAATCACCATCGAAGGTGCTGTAATCTTAATCTTCCTTTGTAGTTATATCTCTTGCTACTATGACTCCAGTTGCAGATGCTTGCATTAACCCTCTAGTTATTCCTGCCCCATCCCCTATAGTATACAAATTATTAATCGCTGTTTCAAACTTATCATTTGTACTAAATTTACTAGAATAGAACTTAACTTCCACGCCATATAGTAATGTATTTTTGCTATATAATCCTGGTGCTATTTTGTCAAAAGCCTTTAATGCCTCTACAATAGACGTTAGATGTCTTTGTGGTAATACAAAACTTAAATCACCCGGTACTGCTGACTTTAGTGTAGGTACTGTAGTTGACTTACTTAACCTATTAACATCTGTTCTTCTTCCCTTTAGTAAATCCCCAAGTCTTTGAACCATTATTCCTCCACCAGTTAACATATTACCTAACTGAGCTATATATTTGCCATAACCAATAGGCTGATTAAACGGCTCTGTAAAACTAGTAGATACAAGCATTGCAAAGTTTGTATTGCTTGTTCTTAGTTTTTGATCTGAGTAACTATGACCATTTACAACTGCAATGGTATTATCATCATAATACTCCGCTGACACTACTCCACCTGGATTCATACAGAAAGTTCTAACCTTATTACCAAATGTATCAGAATAATAAACTAATTTTGCTTCATATAAGTCCTTTGTTAGATGATCCATAACAGAATTAGGCACCTCAACTCTTACCCCAATATCTACGGCATTGTTAGTAACCTTTATGCCATGTTTTTTAGCTTCATTTGCAATCCACTCAGCCCCACCTCTGCCAGGAGCAGCTACAACATATTTTGCATTAACCTTAAATACACCGTCTTTATTCTTTAATAATACTCCAGTAGCTTTATTGTCCTCAATTATTATCTCTTCCACTTCACTAAGTTCGACAAAGTCTGTATTTGTACTATCTATTAAATGATGATACATAGATTTTAAGACTTCATACGCAAGTTCTGTTCCTAAATGTCTTACAGGGCACTCAACAAGACGAATATTGTGTTTACTTGCCTCATATTTAACATCCTCTACTTTATCACTATTAAGTCCATAGACCTTTTCATTTGCTCCAAACTCCATGTATATATCATCACAATATTTTATTAATTCTTTTGATTCATCTTCAGACAAATATTCTAGAAGTCTTCCACCAACCTCTGGACTTAGTGAAAGCTTACCATCTGAAAAAGCTCCAGCTCCAGCCCATCCATATGTTATTCCACAGGGATTACATTTGACACATTTGCCATTGATCCTCGCTGGACATTTTCTTTTCTCTATATTTCTTCCTTTATCAACTATAAGTACATTGAGTTCAGGTTTTTTATTAGCAATTTCCAGTGCAGTAAATATTCCCGCTGGACCGGCTCCTACAACAATTACATCGTAAAAATTTTTCATTTCATATGCCTCCTTATACTACTCCGTATAGAATAAAAATTATCACTGGTTGCCATACCCCTTAATATTAGCAGAGCAATATTAAGGAGTCAATACAAAATACGAATATTAGTAATTTTTTTGTGATAATAGTTCGTGTATATTTTCACTAAAGTACTCTACATATAAATTAAAAACAAAAATGCACTTATTCATATTTATTGAATAAGTGTATTTTTCTATTAGTTAACTCCAAACCACTTCATTATACTTGCTATTTCTGTCTATTTCTTAAGAAAACTATTATAAATACTTATATTATCTAATGACCTTATTCTTTCTGAAAATTTACCTTCTTTTGTATCTCCTAAGGCTTTATTCATATCATACATTCTTGCATCCATTATGTCTAAATGATGTAACATTTCTGCTTCAGGTATCATTGGTTTTTTAGGACTTCCATATTCCGCTTCATAATGATGAGCCAGTACCATATGTTCTAACAACATTGTTACTTCTTTATCCGCTTTAACCTCAATACTTGCTGTTTCTATCATTTTAACACCTTGGATTATATGTCCTAGAAGTTGTCCTTCCACTGAATACTCACTTACAATTCCAAGCTCACTAGCATTCATCTCATATATTTTTCCAATATCATGAAGTATTATACCTGCATATAACAAATCTGTATTTAGAAAAGTATAAATCTCGCTTAATTTTTCTCCTGCCTTAAGCATAGTGGTTGTATGGTATAAAAGGCCTGATCTTATAGCATGGTGATTAGATTTAGCTGCCGGGTAATGCATTAGTTTCTCTTCATTATAAGTTAAAATATTAGTGACTATATTCTGAATATCTATATTTTCAATTTTAGATAAGTAGTTTAAAACATCATCATACATTTTCTCCGGTGAGTAAGGTGCTACTGCCACATAATCACAAATATTTACGTTGTCTTTTTCCTCAGTTAATCTTATTGCTTCAATCTTTAATTGAAGTTTTCCTCTCCACTCATTTACAGTTCCCTTAATTTTAACTAGTATGCTTTGTTTAAACTTATTTTCTAATTCATCATTGCACTCCCAAAGTTTTGCATTTATATCACCTGAGGCATCACCTAAATTAAAATCCAAATATTTATTTGTATTGCTATTATTGGAAACCTTTGTGTCTACAGACTTTATAACAAAAAAGCCTTCAATTCTATCCCCTTTTTTTATTTCGCTTATCTTCTTCATTTCCATATTTATCTCCTTATGTTGTAATAAATGTATTATATAAAATACGTTATGATGATACAATCGATTAATGTTTCTACACATATAAAGTGAATCACATAACTTTAATATCCCTATTAATTATACATCATTATTCTTTATAAATTAAACTAATTGTTTTATAGTTTAGCTATTTGTCCTCATTTAACAAATACTTTGATCTAACAGATTAAAATATTAAATAAAATATAAGTTTACTAATGTTTCCCAGAATATTTTACCGTTGCTAAACTATATTGTTTAAGTTATAATTTTTTAATAATGGAGGTGTACACATGAACGTTAATTTTTCTAATATTAATCTTAATACCATTATTATGTTTGCATTAGCATTGTTACTTGCTTATCTTGGTATTGCCGTATTTAAGTTGGTTGGAAGGATATTAAGTATCGCACTTGGTATATTTCTTTTAATATATGTCCTTCAACAAGTAGGTATTACTGTTCCTGTATTAACTGATATTCTTGCCATCTTATTAAATGTGTTAACCCCAGTTATAGATGCTGTTAAACATTTAATAGGTTTATAAACATCAAAAATATTTATTTTTAATGAAAAGATTAATAGGACAAGCGTAAATTAGCTTATTTTATTAGTCTTTTTCCTATTACAAAATTATTATTGTAGTATCCAGTTAATAAAGATGTTTTAATAACATCACCTGTCTTTGGTGATTGTATAAACTTATTATTCCCAACATATATACCAACATGAGATACTTGATTAGGTATTGCTGGATTCGTCCTAAAAAACACCAAATCTCCCTTTTGAAGACTATTTATATTAATTGAGGAACCTACATTTACTTGGTCCATAGTTGTTCTAGGTAAATTTATACCTATGCTTTTATAAACATACTGCACAAGACCTGAACAATCAAATCCACCACTTACATATTTACCCACAATATTAAATTTAGCCGGTGTTGTGCCTCCCCATAAATATGGCATGCCTAAAAATGTGTTTACGTACGCCATTAACCTATCAATATCCTTAGCCCTAGATGATTGTGTATTAACTAGACTTATGTAAGTTTTAGATATGTACCCTACTTTACCATTGTATATAATTTTATAAAAACTATTTTGTGTTCCATATATATTTACTTTAAGACCTTTTTTTATAATTTCTATAATGTTATCACCCATAGTAGCTTCTTTTCTCACATTTAAACTATATGCTGTAACAATACCCGTTCCTATAGATTGTAACAGTGATCTATTTACACTGCTTGTACTATTTATTGTGGTTATTTTAACATATGAACTGCATATGTATCCAGTCTTACCTTTATAATTTATTTTATAGAAGTTCCCCTCTTTTCCAAGTGTATTCACCATAGTATTTCTCGAAAGCGAAGTTATAATAGAAGATGAAAGTGAAGATTTTTGTCTTACACATAATGAACTTGCATTTATTATTCCACTATCAGCAAATACAGTATGTGAACTTGCCATAATAAATAAAACTGCTATAAAAGTTATTATTTTTTTCATGCACTCATCTCCAATAATTATACATTACATATTATTACTTTTATTGGTATTATTGTAACACAGGTTGGCTATTTTTTATACACTTATAATTAAATATTATAATATATACTGTTACTTTTATACCTTGTAACAAAAAAATTATTAGGTGATAATTATACCAAAAGATAGAAAAAAAGTAGTTAAGATTAACCCTTAACCACTTTTCTAACTCACTATTATTTTAATTTATTAACCTTCTCTATCCTATGCTTAAAAATTCTTGCCACAAGCAACTAATTTTTTATCACTTTTTATTAATTTGCTTTTGTCTATTCCAACCTTAACTTTTATCTTTTTCATATACATTCAACCTCACCTTATATGTAATTACACTTTAAGTGCTTAAACAGTAGCCTTTTAACTTCTTATTTTTCTTATCTACTAGTATTATCACCAATAATATTTTATCTTAATCAACTTCCATTATTATATATATGTTTAATTTATATAAATAATGCTTTTATATAAATAACATAATATTTATATACCCATTTGATATTTATATATAGGCAAGAAAAAATGAGTGTATCAATATGATTTTTAATCATATTGATACACTCATCTTTTTGATTTACAATTGGAGCTGAAAAAGGGGATCGAACCCTCGACCTACGCGTTACGAGTGCGTTACTCTACCAACTGAGCTATTTCAGCATATATTAAGAAATTCTAACTATTACATTTGTTTAATAACGATACAAATTTTTGTTAAGTTCTAATCCATTTGCATCAGTAAATGCATTGGTAACAATCAAAATTAAATCAACTAACACCCATATTCCAAAACCACCAAAAGTTAAAATCATTAAAATCCCTGTACCTATTTTCCCTACATAAAACCTATGGATACCTACTGCACCAAAGAAAATACACAGCAACAAAGTGAGTAACCAGTTTTTGGAACTAATATTTCGATCTTGCGTCATATTAGTTTGAATCAATAAATTAATGCCACAAACCTTACAAAAATTAGATCCATCATCATTTTGAGAATTACAATTATGACAGAACATTGAATCACCCTTTTTTTATATTATTTGGAATACCTCATTTATATTTTATCATATGTGTCAATACTTTACTATATATATAAATGAAGTATTTATTAACTAGTTATAAACTTGCACAATAGATAGGAGTGACTTTTATGTCACTCCTATCTATAAAGACATATCTTTTACGCAGCTAAGCCTTTTCATATAATCACTTTCAACAGAATCTATATCTTTTTTTTGTTTCTCCTCTTTTATTTTTTTAACATCAACTGAACCGCTAGTCTTTAAATCAGAATCTGGCATAGCGCTTTTAAAAAGATCTCCAACTATATTACCTATATATTCTTTAACCTGCGGATTATCTAAAATATTTGCAATATCTACAGTATCTAATTTCTTAACTTTATCACCATAGTCCCTATAAAACCTAAGCGCCTGCTTAATAAGTTTGGAATTGTTTATACCCTTTTTCTCCATACTGCCCACATAGTTTATTAAATCTTTGTCTGTTTCATCTCCTAAATTTGATGATACAGTTTTACGGAGTGCCCCCATGATTATTTCCTCTCAACATTGGTTGCAGCAACTTCTTTATTTCCATCCAAATATTCTAATACTAAAAGCTCTTTATATCTTTCAGCGAATAGTATAGCATTTGCACATTGAGGATTCTTATTTTCAATTAATTTTGGCTCAGTTTTTATGAACTCAGTTTGTAAATATTGTAGTAATAGAATAGCAGGCCCACCTATTATCCTTATATCTTTACAAGTATTCGGTTTAAAAGAGCTATTAATTGAACTGATTGCTTTCTCTACATACGGTCTTAACACTAGATCTTTAATATCTTGCAATACATTTTCCTCTCCAAAAGGTAGTTCATTATCCTCTAAAAATTCAATAGCATCTGATATATCATAATTACCATCAGATCCCTCAGCTGAGTTAAATTTAGTAAGAAGAGCTTCTATTGTTGGTTCAAAACCATGTTGAGCAAAACTACTAGCCTTAGTCATTCCAAGCACTTTATTACCAAATTCATCTTTTTCATATTTCCAATGAGACACATCTAAAGTCCCACCACCAAAATCAAGAAGCAGCATTGGATAACTAAATGTTTCCATAGTTTCAGCACTTAACGTTCCCCCTTGTTTAAATACTTGTACATCTAAAATCTCTATATCATATGTTACATTATTTATAGTTATAGTTTGCTTCTCCATCTTCTTGATTTCATTTTTTAGTGGAATACTATGGTCTATATAATATTCTGCGGGTAGTCCCACAGCAAGTCTTACTCTTATCTTAGTTTCACCCTTAAAGCTTAGTGCAATAGCATTAAGTAGGTTTAACTTATAATGGTCTGACATATATTTATTAGCTTCCATATTTAGTTTACCTTCCTTGTTGCCTACTGTAAACAACTTTCCATTCCAAATAATGTTACTTATTCCAGTAGCCCTCGAGCCATGTTTAGTTACAGCAGATACACGACTTGCAAAAGTTACATTAGTACTTGTTTTTGTAAATGTATTTCCTATATCTACAGTTAATACTGACGCCAACACTTTATTTAATGCGGGATATTTTTTTGATATTTCTGTTAAGTTCATTTCTTTTTCCTCCTAAATTTTTCTATTTGTTCTTTCTTGTTATATATTCTATATTTTAGGTTAATATCCTTCTTTTAATTTATTTAATTGTAAATATTTATAAATATACCTATAATTGTTTATTTACATACCTGCAAATATATATATATATATATTTACAAATGTAAACATACATATATATACTTAAGAAAAAAACCTTAATAACACTCCTGCCATAACAACCTATTTACTATTCATGTGCAAATAAAAATAGTATAACAAAATTTTTTAAATTTTGTTATACTATTTTAATTATTAGTCCCTATGAATTACATCAAGCCTTGCAAATTTACTGAATTGACCTATCCATGCAAGTTTTACTGTTCCTATAGGACCATTTCTTTGTTTTGCTATTATAAGTTCTGCTACGTTTTTATCTTCCGTCTCCTCATTATAGTATTCATCTCTATATAAGAACATAACAAGATCAGCATCCTGCTCAATAGAGCCTGACTCTCTAAGGTCAGATAGCATAGGACGATGGTCCGTTCTTTGCTCTGGGGCACGTGATAGCTGTGATAATGCTATAACCGGACACTGCATCTCTTTTGCGAGTGCTTTAATAGATCTTGATATTTCCGATACTTCCTGTTGTCTGCTTTCTGTATTACTTCCAGTCATAAGCTGAAGATAATCTATGACTATCATATCAATTCCATGTTCCATTTTTAATTTTCTACATTTTGAACGCATATCCATAACAGAAGTTCCTGCTGTATCATCAATGAATATTTTAGCAGCCGCAAGTGGTCCGGATGCTTTTGCTATATTTTCCCAATCTCTATCTTCTAAATCTCCATGTCTAAGCTTTGACATATCAACATTTGCTTCTGAACATAATAGTTTATATGAAAGTTGTTCTTTAGACATTTCCAGAGAAAATACAGCTACGCTTTTCCCCTGTCTAAGAGCTGCATACTCTGCTAAATTTAATGCAAATGTAGTTTTACCCATAGACGGCCTTGCTGCAATAAGTATCATATCACCCTTTTGAAATCCAGCTGTTTTATCATCAAGCTCTGGGAAACCACTTGATATACCAGTTGTTTCGCCTTTATTATTAAAGATTCTTTCTATTTCTAGAAATCCTCTCTCAAGCACTGTATTCATAGGCTCAAAGTCTCCTGCATTTTTTTTCTGTGATATATTAAATACTTTTTGCTCTGCAAGATCCATTACTGCTTCTACGTCATCTTGTTTATTATAACAATTTTCTATAATCTCAGTAGAAGATTTAATAAGTTTTCTCAAAGTAGATTTATCCTCTACAATTTTTATGTATGAACTTAAATTAGCTGTGGAGGGTATTGAGTTACTTATCTCTGAAATATAAGTAATTCCCCCTGAAGCTTCTAGTTTTTCAGCCGAACGTAAATGCTCAAGTAATGTAATCATGTCAATAGGTGTGTCCTTTTGATATAATTCATATATTGCATTAAATATAACTTTATGAGAATCCCTGTAAAAATCATCGCCCTTTAAAACCTCTACCACTCTTGATATTGCGGTTTTATCTATAAGCATTGATCCAATTACTGATTGTTCTGCTTCTAAGTTATACGGTAAACTTCTAAGGGGTGTATCCATTATCTATCTCTCCTAAATCAATCTTTTATGCCCTTCTAAAAATGCAGCACCGAAGGTGCTGCATTTTTAGGGCCATTAATTATAGTTTATTTTTAATAATTACATTATGTTAATAAGCAGACCTTACGTTAATGAACAGTAACTTTACGTTAATGAAAATACTAATTTCATTAATTCTTCTATGTTTGAAGCAGTTTTAGTTTCAATATCCTTAAGGCCCGTAGGTACTTCTTTTTCATTATCACTAGGAAGTATAACTAGCTTAATGCCTTTTCTTCTTGCACCATAAATCTTTTCAAATATTCCGCCTACTGGTTTTATAATTCCTCTTAGAGATATTTCCCCTGTTACTGCAATGTCCTGCCTTAAAGGTTTATCTAAAAGTGAACTAATTATACATACGGTTATAGCAGCACCTGCAGATGGTCCATCAATTTTGCCTCCACCTACTATATTTACATGTATATCATAATCATTAATATCTTTATTAGTCATTTTTCTTATTACTGATGCAGCATTAAACACTGAGTCCTTAGCCATGCTTCCAGCCGTATCATTAAACCTTACATGACCTTTACCTTTTTCCTTGGCTTCAAATACCGATGTTTCTATTTCTATAGTCGACCCTATATACCCAGATACTCCAAGTCCATATATATGCCCAACTTCAGCTTTAACATCTTTATCTAATTCCTCATATGGAAACAATCTACTTATAGATATGACTTCTAGCAAATCTTTCATATCAATTCTAACTTTAGACTCATCCACTAGTTCACTATTATGCAATACATATCCATAGGCATCTGCTAAAATGTTTATAGCCTTTCTTCCTTCTATAGTATATCTACCAATAGTTTTAGCAACCCCATCTTCTATTTCAACTTCTAATTTAGAAGCAGCATTTACTACTATATTTTCTATGTCCGTCGCAGCTAAAGGCTCAAAATAAACCTCAGTACATCTTGATCTTAATGCTGGATTTATTTCAGATGGTTCTTTGGTAGTTGCTCCTATTAAAACAAAATCTGCCGGCGCACCTTTATCAAATAAATATTTTATATATTTAGGTGTATTTTCATCTTCAGGATCATAATAAGATGATGAAAACTCAACTCTCTTATCCTCAAGAACTTTAAGCAACTTATTTTGAAGAATACTATCAAGTTCACCTATTTCATCAATAAATAAAACTCCTCCATGAGCTTCTGTTACAAGCCCTGGCTTTGGTTCAGGTATTCCACCCTCAGCTAAATCTCTTTTACTTCCCTGATATATCGGATCATGAACTGAACCTAATAGTGGATTTGTTATTTCTCTTGGATCCCACCTAAGCGTTGTGCCATCTACTTCTACAAACTTAGCCTCTTTATCATAAATAGTATAACTTAGTTTTTTTGCTTCTTCAAGCGCAAGTCTTGCGGCCGTAGTCTTACCAACTCCTGGTGGTCCATAAAGAATAATATGTTGGGGATATGGCGATGCCATCTTAGATAACAAAGATTTTATAGCTCTTTCTTGCCCAACTATTTCGCTAAAACTCTCTGGTCTTAACATTGCTTGTATATTTTTAGTAAGCTTTCTGCTATCAAGTGCTTTTAGGTCATCATATTTCTTAAGTGTTTTAGCATTTTCGGGACCCTTTTGTTTCTTAATTATCCCTAGTCTAACTTCATCAATATATTTATCTTGTTTCTCCATTAGATTTTTTTCAACTTCTGCTTCAATCTTGTTTTGCACATATCTTTTGGCTATTTCATCAGTTAACCATACATTGGTGCTATCTAACACCTCTTGTATATTTTTTTCATTAGGAATCATATCTATTCCCTTACCATTGCTGATAATTTTATTTAAAGCATATAATCTTCTATATACGTCTTCGCTTTTTATATGTTTTTGAAGTTTAAATTTTATAGTTTTAGCCTTAATACTGCCTTCATCTATTACATTCCTCATTATTTCATACAAAACGTCGATTTGTGTATCTAATGGCAATTCATCCTTTATTAACTGTTCTGCATTTTTATCTTCGTATAATATCTTCAAACTTAATACGCCTTAATAAATTGTATTATCATTTATTTACTAAAGCGTTACCTCCCTTCGTTTTATATGATTATTCCTCACAAACAAGAACTTTAATTTTAGTAGATATTTCTGGATATATTTTAATCTCTACATCATAAGTTCCTAATAATTTTATTGTATCTGTTACTACTTTCTTTTTATCAATATCTAAATTACATTGCTTATTTAATGCTGAAGCTATATCTTTACTTGTAATTGCTCCAAAAAGTTTTCCATTTTCCCCTGCTTTACCAATTATCTTAACTACTTTATCTTTAAGTGCATTTGCTATATTTTGTGCATCCTCAATTTCGGATGTTTTCTTTTTTCTTTCTATATCGTTCTTCTTATTTAGTATATGCATATTAGGATCAGTAGCTTCCTCTGCTAATTTCCTTGGAAATAAATAATTCCTCGCATATCCATCTGCAGCGTTTACTACATCACCCTTTTTACCCATACTTTTAATATCTTTTAATAATATAATTTTCATTATTTTTCATCCTCCTTTAAATATTTTTCTATAGCTTCCTCTAATTTATCTACTACTTCGGAAAGTTTCATCGAAGTAAATTTTGTGCCAGCCATAGTCATGTGTCCGCCTCCACCTAATGTTTCTAGTATTAACTGTACATTTATTTTTCCAAGAGACCTTCCACTAATAAATATTTCATCTTCTACTTTAACAATAACAAATGATGCTTCAATACCCGTAATATTTAGAAGTTCATCGGCAGCCTGAGCCGCAACTACTGTATCTTGTATTTCTTCTGGGCAAACTGCTATCGCAATTTCATTTTTAATCTCTGCAGATCTTATAATATCAGCTCTTTTTAAGAAAACATTTAAATCATCAGAAAACATTTTTTTAACATCCATAGTATCTGCACCATGACGCCTTAAGAATGCTGCTGCTTCAAAGGTTCTAACTCCTGTTTTAAAACAAAAATTCTTTGTATCTACACATATTCCAGCTAAAAGGCTTACCGCTTCTATATGCCTAAGAGATGGCTTATCTACCATATATTGAATCATTTCAGTCACTAATTCGGCGGTAGATGATGCGTATGTTTCCATATAACTAAGAACTGCACCTTGTATAAAATCTTGTGCCTTTCTATGATGATCAATTATAACTACTTTCTCAACTTCTTTAACTATTTCTAAATTCTGTACATGACTTGCATTATGGACATCTACTAATATAAGTAGACTATTTGAATTTTTAACATTTTTAAATCTTTCACCAGTTATAAAGGTATTTCTGTACTGCTCATCATCAAGTATTATATCCATCATACTTTTTATTCCACTATTTATTCCTTCAAGGATAATATAGCACTCTTTGTCTAAACTCTTAATAACGCTATATAAACCAATAGCCGCACCTAAACAATCAGGATCAGCATTTTTATGGCCCATGATAAAAATTATATTGCTCTCATTTACTAAATCCATTAATGCATGAGCTATAACTCTTGCACGGACTTTGGTTCTCTTCTCAACTTCTTTTGTTTTACCACCAAAGAAAGATAATTTATCACCTTTTTTTACAACTACTTGATCACCACCACGACCCAACGCAAGTTCTTTCGCAGAAGTCGCGAATTCATAATTCTTAAGTGGTGTATCTTCGCCTCTTCCTACGCCTATACTTAAAGTAACTGCAAGTTTATTACCATTCCTTATATCGCGAACACTATCTAATATGTCAAATTTCTTTTCTATTTCTTTTTCAATGTACTTATCTTGAACTATAATAACATACTTATTAGATGTATACTTCTTTACCATAGCATTAACACTCTGACTATAGCTATTTATTGTCCTCTCGATTTCAGCTACAAGCATTGGTGCTTTATCTTCTTCTGTAGTTTTTATAACATCATCAAGGTTGTCAACCTCCACAAGCATTATACTTTCACGGTCACCATTAATACCATTAATAAGATTAGTTTTTTCAGTTATATCATAAAAATATAAGAGCATAATCTTATCTTTAACATTTTTATTCTCATTTGTATCCACAATATTTGTGTAGATTTCATAACATTTATTTTTTATTTTAATGTTTGGAAATATATTCTTTTTACCCTCTAAAACTTGTTTTAAATTAAGTTCCTTTATTATGTCCCTAATATTTTTGTTTAAAAGATCTTCCCCTTCGAGCATTGTTGTTACACTTTGATTGTACCATAAAACGTTTCCCGTATACCCAATTATTATTAATGGAAAGGGAAGTTTTACTAAAGTGCTTGTAGTTGCTATATCCAGTTTAGATGAAAAATTTTCGATAAATATCTTCCATTCATTTTTTTTAATTTTAGAATTGTATATATTATACACTACAAGCATTGCGTATAAACCAAGCGCTACAAGTCCCACCTGAAAATGCCCATAATAAAATATTATATATATGAGTATGGCCATGGTCACCATATATATTTTATTATTAACATTAAAATAATTATATTTGTTATCCATAATTAGCACCCCAATTATTTTCTTCTGATTCTATATGGATCAAGCTTTCTAAAATCAAAAGCCATTTCCATGAGTCCTATTGAAAAGTAAATATCGCTTAGAGGAGAAATCATAGTTAAACCTAAAATCAATATTACTATTGGTTTAGATAATTTCTTTTTCACTCTTAAATAATATGTACTTGCCGCAAGTCCATTTACAATAAATATAATTTGCACCAGAAACTGAGAAGAACTTCGTATATACTTCCCACCAGTTATATTCTTTGATGCAAGAATTATACCTATACATACCATCCCTATTAAAACAGCACCTACTATGTTAGAAACACAAATTTTGCTAAAAGGTAATACTGGCTCCATCTTATAGTTTAGCTTGTTTAGTATCGCTCTAGACACTATATAATTCAAATAAGCTGATATTAATGAGTTTATAAAAATAACTGCTGGTATTATCGCCAAAAATAAAGCAACATCCCATTTATTTATCATGTCATAACTTCTATTTAAAACCTCCAATTGATTAGGAGTAATACCATTTTGCATATAAGTATTTTTTGCTCCATCAAGTGAAATTTTCATCGCTTGCTTTATAGCACCAATGAATTTAGAACTAAAATCCATAAAATTTATTTTTGCTATGAATGACAAAGAAAAAGCTATTGTTAGTACATTTGATATTGAACATGCTATAGTTAAAAATAATAAGGTTATAGATGGCCCTTTACTTTTCTTAACACAATAACCAAGTACTATGCCAATAATGATACAAGGTATAGCTGCATATATTGCCCTTATTGGATTAAATAATATAGATGTTAAAATTATGCTGAGGAATATAGCAGTAACCGTCACCTTCATATTATACCTTATATAAAGTATTGCCACAGGAATTGGTAATATTAATGTTCCTATAAATGATACTATTGGCAAGTAGCTCGTTAAAATCATTATTATCGAAATTATAACAGATATAAGAGCGGCCTCTACAATAGCCTTTGTACTATAATTTTTATTCTCCATCTTATCCTCCATTACTTATCGACCCTTTAAATGCGTATAGAGTTTACTTAAGTCCTTTCCTTCCTTTTCTATATTATCTCCCTCAACGATTCCCACCTTTAGCTTCTTTTTCATGCTCTCATCCACTTCAATATTCGAATATCCTAACCTTTCACCTAATATATATAAAAGTATTATCGCCCCTGAAATGCAATCTAGTATGGCATCTTGAGCAACATTACTTCCTTTACTTAGCAATTTGAAGAAATCACCTATTATACATAATAGCTCAGCCTTCAGACCTTCAATTAACTTAACATTAGACATTATATTAAAATCATCCCTTTTCATAGTATATCATCTCCCCTTGTAGGCTTATGCTTATAATTCTATTTTAGTTAGTTTTCTATATTTATGCAACTAAAGTTTGCTTCTATATTAACAACATCCAATATTTGCATGTTTACATTTTATGGGTTGCAATTATAAGTATACTACAAATTACACTTGATGATATATAATTTTGCATTTATATTTTCATTATTAATTAAAATATTTGATTTAACGGCATTTTAGAGACCCTGGAGATTACTTAACTTTAAAAAAATAAAAGCAGCCACCTTAAGGCGCTGCTTTTGGTCATTTATTATGTATAGAAAATTTTTCTATTCAGTAGTAAATGGTAGTAATGCTATATTTCTTGCTCTTTTTATAGATACAGTAAGCATTCTTTGATGTTTTGCACAGTTTCCAGAAATTCTTCTAGGAAGAATCTTTCCTCTTTCTGTAACATATTTTCTTAATTTATTTATGTCTTTATAGTCGATTGCAGTTGCCTTATCCATACAGAAAGCACAAACTTTTCTTTTCATTCTCTTTCTGTTACCACCGGCACCGCCGCCGCTTCTTTTATGATCATTCATAGCCATTGTTTTTTTCCCTCCTTACCTAATATTAGAATGGTATATCTCCATCATCAATTGGTGTTATATCGCTAGCACTTCCAAAATCATTAGATTTAGTATTTGCTTCGCTACTATTTCCACCTTGATTAGTATTCGTGTCTGACGATTTATTTCCTCCCCATTCAAGGAAGTCAACTTCATCAGCAATTACTTCAGTAACATATCTCCTAGTTCCATCTTTAGCCTCATAATTTCTAGTTTGAATGTTTCCAGAGACACTTAAAAGCTTACCTTTACTCATGTAATTAGCAGTAGCTTCGGCTTGCTTTCCAAATACCACTATCGGTATAAAGTCTGCATCTGGTTGACCTTCTCTTTTAAATCTTCTATTAACGGCTACAGTGAAAGTGGCTACAGCTGTTCCTGTTCCTTGAGCGAATTTAAGCTCAGGATCTTTTGTTAATCTACCAACTAAAACAACTTTATTCATAAAAACACCACCTATTTTTCTGGATTTATTATGATATGTCTTATAACACTGTCAGTAATTCTGAATACTCTATCTAATTCTTTAGGTAATTCTGGATTTGCATTGAAATTGATTAATGTATAGTGACCTTCACCAACTTTTTGTATTTCATAAGCTAGTTTTCTTTTGCCCCACGCATCAACATTTTCAACTTCTCCACCATTATTTTCTATTACACCTTTAAACTTTTCAACGTTAGCTTTAACAGCTTCTTCGTCTAATGAAGGATGTAATATGAATATAGTTTCATATTTTCTCATTAATTTCACCTCCTCCCCTCGGACTAACGGCCATGCATTGCACGGCAGGGATTACAATAATAGATTATATCATGTAATTTTAAAAAAATCAAGTAATTATTCCTTAGCAATTCCTTTTTCTTTATTTAATGCATTTTCTTTTATTATTTTCTTTACTCCTGAGTCAAACTTAACTCTTGGAAGCATAACTATTCTCGCACACCCCAAACATTTTATTTTAATATCTGCACCGAGCCGTATTATTTCCCAGTCCTTACTCCCACAAGGGTGAACTTTTTTCATTTCAACAATATCTCCTAAATTAAATACTTTCATCAAACATCCCACCTTCACTTAATTGTTAATCCATCTTTTTTAAAGCTGCATCATAATAATTTAAACTATATGGTAATATTTTTTACACTTTCCCCATTCTTCATAAAAATTTCCTTCACTTTAATGTTTTCTGCTTTTATGAGGTTAATAATACCTTGAATATCTTCTTCACATACCTTTAAACTAATTCCACAACTTTTAGTTATATATGTTGGCGTCGGAATAACTACTACTTTAATTTGTTTTTTTACGGTTTCTCTTTCCGCTTTCATAGCTTCATGTGTATTTTGAAATGTTACTATATAATGCTTATTCATTATTTTCACCCTATTTCTTTACCTTATAGTTTATATGTTTTCTAAAGCTGTTCGGTTCATATACATATACATTTACCTAACTTTCGATTATAATATTGTATTATATGGAAATTTGAAAATATTTATTTTTATATATAATTTTATTATAATCTATTTATAGTTTTAATTATAGGGAAACAACATCTAAACCTTATTATTTGCAATATTTTATTTCCTATAGATATAATCAAATCGGAGGAACTTATGAAAATATATTTAGATAATGCCGCAACTACATTCCCTAAGCCACCAAAAGTATATACATCAATGATGAATTATATGATGAATATTGGATCAAATCCAGGTAGAGGCGCATCCATCACTTCTCTCGCTGGAAACAGAATTATTTTAAATTGCAGATACGCATTAATGGATTTTTTTCATTTTGATAAAGTTGAAAATGTAATTTTCACTCCAAATGTTACTACTTCATTGAATATTCTTATAAAATCTTGTGTACAAAAGGACTGGCACATAATAACTTCATCAATGGACCATAATGCTACCCTAAGACCCTTAAGTTCTCTTGCTAAGCAAGGCATAATAGAACTAGATATAATTCCTTGTTCGAAAAATGGTTTAATCAGTGTTGATAACTTTATAAATACACTTAAACCTAATACAAAATTAGTTGTTTTATCTCAAGCATCAAATATTATTGGGAGCATTCAGCCACTTGAGGTTATTGGCAAAATATGCAAAGACAAAGATATATATTTTATTATTGATGTCGCCCAAACTGCTGGTGTATTACCCATTGATTTCTATAAATTAAATTGTAACGCCCTAGCTTTTACAGGACATAAAAGCTTACTTGGGCCTCAAGGCACAGGCGGCTTCTTAATTGATGATAAATTAAATGAAATATGCTCATCATTTATAGAAGGAGGCACCGGTAGTCTGTCATCCAGCATTATTCAACCAAATTTTTTACCTGATAAATTTGAGAGCGGTACATTAAATGCCCCAGGTATAGCAGGACTTTTAGAAGGTATTAATTATATTAATGACCAAGGAATAGATTCAATTCGCGAAAAAGAAGAATATTTATGTAAAAAACTTATAGATGGACTTTTAAATACTACTTCCGTTAATGTTTATGGTAATCCCTGTGCTTCTACAAGAACCTCTACAATCTCTGTCAATTCAACTAAAATCGACAATTCACAGCTTGGCTTTATACTAGATAATGAATATGGAATTACAACAAGAACTGGCCTGCACTGTGCACCACTTGCTCATGAAAGCATTGGAACTTACCCATCTGGTACTTTAAGATTTGGCATTGGTCCCTTTAATGATACCAAAGACATTGACTATGCACTTAACTCTCTTAATTCTATTATTAGAAAGGTGTGATTTTATTTACATGGAAAACATTCTAAGAAAAATAGATAAATTAGGTATCTTCTTCCTCTTATATACATTTGTTTTTATAATTTTTTTTGGAACTATAGCCTACACGCTTCCTTTTGTATTCGCTTTTATTTTAGCCTCATTCCTTAAAAAACCGACAAGATATTTAATGGTAAATTTCAGGATAAAAAACGCTACAGCTTCATTACTTACAACAAGCATATTCTTCACTTTTATTATCATATTATTTTCTTTAATTATCACCACTTTAACTTCAGAATCAATACAACTTGGAAAGAACATTCAATCATATATTACCTTAAACAAGCAAATTCTCTTGAATTTTTTCAATAATTTACAAAATTATTATAAAAATTTAGATCCAAGTATAATTAGTAATATTGAATCCAATATTACTAATTATATAACTAAAACCATAAATATTGGTATGAACGCCTCCACAAAAATATTTTCACAAACTTTAGATTTTGTATCTACCATCCCTTATGTTTTAATGGTTTTATTATTTACGCTACTTACTACATATTTTTTCACAAGAGATTTGTCGTCTTTAAATAGAAAAAACTTTAATATAATTCCCCCTAAAAGTGAAGATAGAATCCATTATATATTTGATGAATCAAAAAAAATGCTTAAAAACTATTTACTTTCTTACTTACTTATAATCACTATAACATTTTTAGAAACATTAGTTGTTTTCTTAGTTTTCAAGGTAAAGTACGCTGTAACCTTAAGTATATTATGTGGCATATTTGATCTACTCCCAATTTTTGGTATAGGAGCTGTATATCTTCCCATAATAATAATATTTTTTATCTCTAGAAATGTTATTGCAGCTTTAGGCCTTCTAATATCTTATATAATTATAACTATAATAAGACAGATTATTGAACCTAAGATTGTGTCTCAATCACTAGGTCTTCACCCAGTCGCAGTGCTCGCTGCTATCTTTATAGGGCTTAAAGCAAATGGTATTGTCGGAATATTATTTTGTATGTTTTTATTAGTCTCTTACAATATATTGAAAAAAGTTGATGTACTATAGAATATAAAACTTCCTATGTGGTTAAAATCCAAATAGGAGGTTTTATTATTATGGATAAAGTTATTTTAGATTCTATGTCAAGAGATTGTACTTTTAAATTAAGAGATATTATAAGTGAATATATTTTCCCTATAGTTAAGTCATCACGTCCCATTGTTGTTTTATGTATTGGCACAGACAGATCTACAGGAGATAGTTTAGGACCACTTGTTGGAAATAAACTAAACTTTCTAATTAGGAACAAAATTCATATTTATGGTAATCTTGAATGCCCAGTTCATGCAAAAAATTTATGCGAAACTATTGAAGAAATTAACTATACATATACCAACCCTTATATTATTGCGATTGATGCTTGCCTTGGAAGTTTACAAAATGTAGGTAAAATAGTAGTTGAAGAAAAACCCTTAAGCCCCGGTGCTGCTATGAACAAAGACCTACCTAAAGTTGGTGATCTAAGCATAACCGGAATTGTAAATATATCCGGTGCCTTTGAATTTATGGTTCTTCAGAACACAAGGCTATATACCGTAATGATACTTGCTGATGCAATTTCTAAAGGTCTTTATCATTCAGTGCTAAAAACTATTGGTGGGATAAAATTAAATTCAATCTATGATGATTCTAATATAAATAATGTTGAAGGATAATTCTTTATTAAATCATCTCCTGGGTCACTGCAATATTAATGACCTTCTTTCTGAAACGTCGTTAAATTAAAGACATCTGCTTATATAAAAGCAGATGTCTTTAATTTAAAATATTGAACTGTATACTCTAGTTGTTAATATATACTCGATTTCATCTATGGATTTACTTCCACTATCGACAATTAACGTTCCCTCTCTTTTTGTACTACTCTGCATCATTAAATTTTTAAGACCGCCTTCTTTAAGGTTACATATTATTGCATCACAGTATGTATTATTATCTGTGTTATTTATCACCGTGTAACCCCTTTGCGTTAATTCATCTTGTAAATATTCAAGATCATGTGAAACACATATTACCATAAAAAACCTCTTTTGTTTTTAGTATGCCACAAAAGAAAATTTTTATTACTAATATTCTAATATACTTTTAAATACTTCTGCTATTTTCTTGATTTTACAGCTTGCTCTAATGCTTCGGTTTCTTCATCTGATAATTCATACCTAGATATTCCCTTATCTACTGGCTTAGCATAAGTAGTACTCTCATCTCGTCCATAAATACTTGTTAATATAAACCCATTACTATTTCCATCAAGCAATGCTATAGAAAAACTTAAATCACTACCCATATCATCAAATGCCTTGTATCTTATAATTGAAGTTTTTTGTATACAAGTTTTTAAATCTTCATCTATTCTTTCATACATTTGTCTTACATTTCTATTTTGATCTTTAACTTCATCTACTTTATCTAAATACGATACTACCATATCTTCTAAATTTTTATTGTCTACACCTCTCATTAACTTCCTGTATTTACTTTCTAATTTATTTAAAGCTATATATGTTATTGCAACTATTATAATTAGTATAAGTACAAGAACAATAAGTCCTATTACTATATATAATTCAGAATTTTTTATAAAATTAATTATGTTCTCCATTATAAGCTACTTCCTTTCAAATATGTTTCACGTGAAACATTATATATTAAAAACTTCTAATATTCTTTCAAAATCTTCCTCTGAATAATACTCAATTTCTATTTTGCCCTTGTTTTTATTTTTTGCATTTATAATAACTTTTGTACCAAAACGACCCTCTAATTTACTCATTATATCTTTATAATATATATCATTATCATTATTAACCACTTTTTCAATCTTTTTATTTTCAAAGTTTTTCACTAATTTTTCGGTTTCGCGCACATTAAGATTATCATCTATAACCATTTGGGACACCTGGTATTGAAGTTCTTTATCATTTATTCCAAGTATTGCTCTCCCATGCCCCTCTGATATTACTCCATCCATTATATAATCTTGAACCCTTTCATCTAAGTTTAATAACCTCATAGTATTTGATATAGCTGCCCTTGACTTAGATACCTTCTTACTAATTTCTTCTTGAGTAAGATTAAAATCTAACAATAATTTCTTATACGCAATAGCTTCTTCTATAGGATTTAAATCCTCTCTTTGAATATTCTCTATTAATGATATCTCTAACACTTCTTTATCAGTTATATTCATAATAATTGCTGGTATTTCCACCAGACCAATACTTTTAGCTGCTCTAAATCTTCGCTCACCTGCTACAACTATATATATATCGTCTTCTTTATTTAATATAATAGGTTGAATCACACCATGTTCTTTTATTGATTGAGCCAATTCAAATATTTTTTCAGAATCAAAGTTTTTTCTTGGTTGATCCTTATTAGCTTTAATTAAATTCATTTGTATTTTAAGAATCGTAGAACTATCTTCAATAATTTCTTCCTCTGGTATTAAGGCCCCTAGTCCCTTGCCTAGGCCAAATTTCTTATTCAATATTATCATCTCCCTTGTCTATCTAAAAACTCACTTGCTAAGTCTTCGTAAGCGCGTGCTCCTTTGCACTTATCATCATAAAGCATTATTGGTAATCCAAAACTTGGTGATTCAGCCAATCTTATATTTCTCGGTATTGTTGTTTTATAAACTTTGTCATTAAAATATTTTTTAACCTCTGCCACTACCTCATTACATAATTTTGTTCTATTATCATACATACTTAAAATTATACCCTCTATTTCCAACTTTTTATTTAAAGATTTTTTAACTAATTGAATTGTATTTACTAATTGTCCAACACCTTCTAAAGCGTAAAATTCACATTGGATAGGCGTAAGAACACTAGTTGCTGCTGTAAGCGCATTTATCGTTAAAATTCCCAGTGATGGAGGACAATCTATAAAAATGTAATCAAACTTACCTTTAATTTCTTTAAGCTTTTCTTTTAATATATTTTCACGTTTATTTATATTTATAAGTTCTACTTCTGCACCCGCAAGTTCCATTGTTGAAGGTACTATGTATAAATTATTTACTAACTCACATTGTTTTATAGTATCATTAATAGAAATATCTGAAGTTAACAAGTCATAAGTTGATAAACTTATTTTTTTCTTATCAATTCCGAGTCCACTCGTAGTATTCCCCTGAGGATCAATATCTATTGTTAAAACCTTTTTCCCTTGCATAGCTAAGTAAGAACATAAATTTATATTTGTAGTAGTTTTACCTACCCCTCCCTTTTGGTTGAAAATACATATTGTTTTCATGACTACACCTACCCTTCATAATATTATTTATACATGTATAAGCTTATATTTGTAAATACATATAGACTTATATATTGTACTATATAGTTCATTATATATTTATGTTAAATATTTTAATAGTACTTTTTATAAATTTTTTAAGAAAATATAAAAAGCAGAATGTTTCACGTGAAACATTCTGCTTTTTAAAATCATTTTTTAGGTATTCTAATTGTTACTTCTATACTATCCTCTAATTCCTTAGACTTATATTCCGCATTTATGCCATATTTATCAAAAACTTGTTTAATAGTATTTATGTAAACTCTAGGCGCAAAAATTCCTTTTATCTTTTTCTTTCCATCAGCCGCCACTTCACTTCTACATAATTTCAATAACTCTTTTTCAATAAGTTGTTCTGTATTTTTGACATTAAGTGATTTACTAACTACTATTTTTAGTACTTTCTTTTGGAGATTTATATTAGGTAATCGAAGTAATGCTCTAGCATGCCTCTCTGTAAGCTTATTCTCCACCAAAATACTAGTTATTTCTTTATTCAATTTAAGTAATCTTAATTTGTTTGCAATTGTTGATTGTTTCTTACCTATCATTTGTGCTAACCGTTCTTGTGTATATGAATGATCTTGTATAAGATTATAATAAGCCATAGCCTCTTCTAAAAAATTCAAATCTTCTCTTTGTAAATTTTCTAGTAGTGCAATTGCTGCAGATTCTTTATCAGTTATATCTACAATAATTACCGGAACTTGTTCAAGTCCTATTTTTTTTGCTGCTCTTAGTCTTCTTTCCCCAGCAACTAATTCATACCTGTTTTCTCCGCTTTTTCTAACTGTTAATGGTTGAATTATTCCATAAGATTTTATTGACTGCGACAGTTCCTCAATAGTTTCTTCATTAAAGTGCTTTCTAGGTTGATAAGTATTTGGAGAAATTAATTCTATGGATACGTGATTTACATTATTTTGCATAATATACCATCCCTCAATTTTTACCTTATATTAACAATTCTCTTTTATTGTGTTATTTCCTTCTTTTTTTTTATTCTTTCGTACGACAAATTATAACATTAATCATCACTTTCAGTGCTGTAATCATCACTTTCAGTGCTGTAATCATCACTTTCAGTGCTGTAATCATCACTTTCAGTGCTGTTCACCAACCCATAGCTAAAACAAAGGGACCTTAGCCACCATACCTGCTTTCCTAGGATACTTTTTATGTGTTTGTGAAATCTTTTTTATTATTACTAAATTATGCTTTAAATCACTGCCCTCTATTTGTACCTTTTCTATATGTTCTATTTGTCCACCAAGCATTCTGATTGCATTCTTTGACAACTTAATTTCCTCTTCAACCGCAGGACCTTTCATTGCTACAAAATACCCTCCAACCTTTACATATGGTATACAATATTCACTTAAAACAGTTAAATTAGCAACAGCTCTTGATACTGCCACATCAAATTTTTCTCTATACTGTTTTTCTTGTGCAAAATCTTCTGCCCTACCATGAATAGCTTTAATGTTTTTTAGATCAAGTCGATTAATTACTTCATTCAAAAAAATAATTCGCTTGTTAAGTGAATCAAGTAACACTATATTAACTTCAGGCTTTATTATCTTCATAGGAATGCCTGGAAAACCTCCACCAGTTCCTATATCTATAACATTTTTGGCATTCTTTAGCTGATCAAACTTAAAAACCTTCATAGAATCAATAAAATGTTTTTGAACTATAGCTTCATCTTCTTTTATAGCCGTCAAATTTATTTTCTCATTCCATTCCTTTATAAGATCTTTATATAACATAAATTGATCATATTTATCTTGATCAAATTTAAGCCCTACATTATCACTAGCCTCATTTAATATATCAAAGTACTCCACATTTTACCCCCATATAATTTTATAATTTATTTTCACTTTCAGAGTTATTAAGTCTTTTTTGTTGCTCAAGATATATCATTAGTACAGACATGTCTGCAGGTGATACTCCTGATATTCTAGAAGCTTGGCCTATACTTTCAGGTTTGATTTTTCCTAATTTTTGCATAGCCTCTATCCTCAAACCTTTTATTTTGTCATAATTTATATCTCTAGATATAATTTTACTTTCAAACTTTTTAAATTGTTTGATTTGATCTAATTGTTTCTGGATATAACCTTCATATTTTGAAACAATATTAACTTGCTCGCATATGTATTTATTTAATATAGGTCTATCCATGTCTAGTTTTTCAACCATAAAATAGTCAAGTTCTGGCCTTTTTATAAGTTCATATAAACTAATAGGTTTTTTTAGTGGCGTAGAATTACAAGAAATTAAAAATTCCTCGATCTCCTTTTTATTTGTAACTTGTAGACTTTTTATTCTTTCAATTTCCTCTTCTATTTGCATCTTCTTTTTTGTAAAAACATCATATCTATGTTCATTAACTAAGCCTATACTATGTCCTATTTCAGTTAACCTTAAGTCAGCATTATCTTGCCTTAAGAGTAATCTATACTCAGCTCTTGATGTCATCATTCTATACGGTTCATTAGTACCCTTAGTAACTAAATCATCAATTAGAACTCCTATATATCCATCAGATCTTTTTAATATTAATGGCTCCTTATTTTGAGTAAGAAGTGATGCGTTAATACCCGCAACAATACCTTGCGATGCAGCTTCTTCATATCCTGAGCTACCATTTATTTGACCAGCTGAGAATAACCCACTAATATCCTTAAATTCTAATGAAAGCTTTAAATTTGTTGAATCTATGCAATCATATTCTATTGCATACGCTGTTCTCATAATTTCTACATTTTCAAGTCCCGGTACTGTTTTTAACATTTCCACCTGTATTTCCTCGGGAAGTGAACTAGACATACCTTGAACATACATCTCATGCGTATCCTCACCTTCAGGTTCAATGAATATTTGGTGTCTTGTCTTATCTGTAAATCTCATTACTTTATCTTCAATAGATGGACAATATCTAGGACCTGTACTCTTAATTGAGCCATTATATAATGGCGATCTCATTATGTTTTTTCTAATTACATTATGAGTATTTTCGTTTGTATAAGTTAAATAACATGATAGCTGATTTCGACTTATATCATCACTAATAAACGAAAATGGAACTACCTCATTATCGCCAAGTTGCTCCTCCATCTTAGAAAAGTCAACTGAACGTCTATTTACTCTAGCTGGGGTTCCTGTTTTAAATCTTCGAAGTGTTATTCCCATTTCACATAGTGAATTGGAAAGTTCATTCGCAGGTTGTAATCCACTAGGTCCCTCACTATAGCTAAGATCTCCAATTATGACCTTTGATTTTAAATATGTCCCAGATGCTATTACAATAGCCTTAGTCGTAAAATATGCATCATTTTTCGTAAGAATGCCTTTAATTTTCCCATTCTCTACATCTATTGATACTACCTCTAATTGCCTTAATTGCAAGTTTTCCTGATTCTCTAATACTTTTTTCATTCTCATGCCGTATGCCTTTTTATCTGCTTGAGCTCTTAACGAGAAAACAGCTGGTCCTTTAGAAGTGTTTAGCATTCTTGATTGTATGTAAGTATTATCAATATTTACTCCCATCTCACCACCAAGTGCATCTATTTCCCTTACTAAATGTCCCTTAGCAGTCCCCCCAATATTAGGGTTACAAGGCATCAGAGCCACACTATCTAAATTTATAGCACAAATTAAAGTTTTACATCCCATTCTTGCTGCTGCAAGGCCTGCTTCACAACCTGCATGACCGGCCCCAATAACTATAACATCAAAATTTCCTGCATCGTATTTCATATTTACCCCTACTTTCCCAAACAAAATTCTGAAAATATCTTATGAATTATATCCTCATCTAGTGCTTCACCTGTAATCTCACCTAAATTCATCCATGCATTTCTTATATCAATTGAAGCTAAATCTATAGCTGAAGTATACTCTAAAGCATTTAGTGATGATTCTAAATTTTCCTTTGCCCGGATTAAAGCTTGCTTATGTCTATTATTTGTAACGAATACACCTTCTGTTTTAATTTCACCATTAAAAAATAAATCCTTTATATTATTTTTAAGGTCATCTAATCCAAAACCAGTTTTTATTGAAATCTCAGTAATATACTTGGATTTTAGATTTCGTAATTCACTTATATCTATTTTACCACCTAAATCACTTTTATTTAATAGTACAATGTATTTTTTTTCTTTAATATAATCAATTATTTCGATATCCTCACGACTAATGTCCATACTTGAATCCAACATTAATATAACTAAATCTGCCTCATCTATTTTTTGTTTAGATGTTTCTACGCCTATTTTTTCAACTATATCATCAGTTTCACGAATTCCAGCAGTATCTACTATTTTAACTGGTATGCCCTCAATGCTTATATACTCTTCTATTGCATCTCTTGTTGTACCTGGTACCTCTGTAACAATAGCTCTTTTTTCTTTAACAAGAGCATTAAGCAGTGATGATTTCCCTACATTAGGTTTTCCAACTATAACGGTACTTAGACCTTCTCTTAAAATTTTCCCCTCATCTGCCGTGCTAAGTAGCATATCTATCTCACTTATTATCAATGTAACTTCTTCGCGTACTTCATTTGCAGTTACATCTTCAATATCCTCTTCTGGGTAATCAACTGTAACCTCTATATGCGCTATTACACTAAGTAATTTGTTTCGTACGTTTTTTATTTCCCTGGAAATTGACCCTTCTGATTGCATAAGTGCTGACTTCATGCTAAGTTCTGTTTTTGCCCTTATTATATCCATAACTGCTTCTGCTTGACTTAAGTCAATTCTACCATTTAAAAATGCTCTTTTAGTAAATTCTCCTGGCTCTGCTATCCTCGCACCAGAACGAATAACCTCTTGTAGGATTCTATTAGTACCAACTACTCCACCATGACAATTTATTTCAATAGTATCCTCTGCTGTGAAACTTTTAGGGCCTTTCATATACGAAATAATAACTTCATCAAGTCTAACTCCATCTTTATCGATTATATGGCCATATCTCATAGTATAAGATTTGAAATCATTAAGCTTTCTATTATTATTACCTACAAATATACTATCCACTATATTTATGGCTTTATCACCAGATATTCTAATTATGGATATACCACCTTCTCCTATGCTAGTTGATATTGCAGCTATAGTATCAAATTCTTTCATTAAATATATCCTCCCAATTTTATAAATATTTATTATAATGTTTAGTTTTACAAATTTAAAAAGAAAGCCCTTAGGCTTTCTTTAAATCAACTACAACTCTTCTATAAGGTTCTTCACCTTCACTAAATGTATAAATATATGTATCATTTTGAAGTGAGGAGTGTATTATTCTTCTCTCATAAGGGTTCATAGGTTCAAGTTTTAATACTCTTCCACTTACCCTAACCTTATAAGCAATTTTTGATGCAAGTCTTTTTAAAGTTTCTTCTCTTTTTGCTCTATAATTTTCAGTATCTAATAATACTCTTTTATACTCTTCATCATGGTTTTTATTTACAACTAAACTTACAAGGTATTGAAGTGCATCTAAAGTTTCACCTCTATATCCAATTAATAGTCCCATATTCGGTCCAATCAAATCAATGTGAATTTCATTGTTTTCATCTTTAAGATTAACTTCTGCTTTCATATTCATAGACTGTAGCACTTCCATTAAAAAGGTTTCAGCTTCTTTTAAACTATCTCTTTTAACTGTAACCCTAATTTTAGCTGGTTTTACCCCTATGATATTTAAAAAACCTTTACTTCCCTCATCTAATGTTTCAACTTCTACTTTATCTCTTGTGACCTTTAGTTCATCTAGTGATTTGCTGATAGCATCCTCAACGTTTTTTCCCATCATTTCAATAATCTTCATATCGTACTACACCCGCCTTCCTTAATGTAAAATTAGGCACTTGTGTTGATCTTATTTGTTGTTTTTATTACCTGCTAATAATACATCATCGGCTTTTTTATTTAATTCAATTTTATTTATAACTACTGTTTGAATTATTTGTATTACATTATTTATAACCCAATATAATACCAATGTACCTGGAAACTTAAGACTCATAAATCCCATGAAAATAGCCATCACAGTGTTCATTGTTGAAGTTTGTTTGGATTGAGCACCATCTGTTGACGGCGGCTGCATAAGTTTTGATGAAAAATATGTTGTAACAGTAGATAATATTGGTAATACATATAATGGATCTGATTTTGTTAAATCCTGCATCCATAAAAAACCTGCGCCATGCATATTTAAGTGTTGAAAAACAGCATATAAAGAAAATAGAATAGGCATCTGAACAATCATTGGCAAACAACCACCCATTGGGTTTACTCCATTTTCCTTATAAAGTTTCATTACTTCTTGCTGAGCCTTTTGTGGGTCGCTTTTATATTTTGCTTGAACTTTTTTCATTTCTGGTTGAATTGCACCCATTTTAGCAGTTGATCTAAGTTGTTTAACACTTAAAGGCAACAATATCATTCTTACAATAATTGTGAAAACAATTATTGCCAGGCCATATGATAAATCATTATTTGGTATAACTGTATGAATTGCACCATTTACCATGTAAAAAAACTTAGTAAGTGGCTCAGTTAAAAACTTTATATTCAAATTTAAAAACCTCCTGAGCGCTTATTTAACTGGATCAAAGCCGCCCTTATTATAAGGATGACATCTGAGTATTCTCTTTATTCCCATTATCAAGCCTTTTATTGCTCCATACTTTTCAATAGCTTCTAAAGTATACTGAGAACATGTAGGATAAAATATACAACAAGGCCTCTTAAGAGGTGATATATATTTTCTATAACATTTTATACCCAGTATAAGTATTTTTTTCATTATTAATTAAACCAGCTTTCTTAAGTAATTTAGTCAAGGCACTCTCTATTTCTTTATAATTTTTAGAATTAGAAGGGTTCCTTGCAATAAATACTAAATCATATCCTGTCTTTAATATCTCATTATTAAGCCTATAGCTCTCACTTATTAATCTTTTTACTCTACCGCGAATTACGCTGTTTCCTACCTTTTTACTTACAGATATTCCACATCTATTAAGTTCTTTACCATTTTTATAAATATATAATACCAATAATAGGTTAGAAAAAGATTTTCCTCTTCTATATACTGTTCTAAATTCAGTATTCTTTCTAATTCTGTACTTCTTAACATTAATCTTCATATTAGCCGCCCTCTTTTCCGCAAATTGCAGAAAAAGGCCACATTAGCGGCCCTTATGCTGTCAATCTTTTTCTACCTTTTTGTCTTCTTTTTTGAAGAATATTTCTGCCAGAAGCGGTTTTCATTCTCTTTCTGAATCCGTGCTCTTTTTTTCTTTGTCTTTTTTTCGGTTGGTAAGTCATGAACATATCTGCTACACCCCCTCATTTAACCATACAGCATAGCAATCATCTTTCAATCGCATATTTATGGTTTTACTATTAGATTATATAGTCACATACGCGTCTTGTCAAGATAAGCATTTTTATTAGTATTGTTAATATTTTTTATATTTATATGTTTTTTTGTGGATAACTTCTTGAACACCTTGTTATTTTTTGATATTATATAAGAATGAACTGTGTATAACCTGTTTTTTAATAAAGTTATTCACAACTTGTGGACAAAACTGTGAATAACTACTACAATATTGTCTTAAACTTCTTTTTACTAATATACTTTTTACTATATTAGCGTATTTATTCTTTATTTTATCTGTTAATAACTTTTTTTTATATATTGTTAACAATTTATGATTAGCTAAACATATAAACATAGTTATTAACATGTGTATATTTTTAACGCTACTTATCAACAGCTTTCAGTATATTAATTTATTGTTTATAACTCTGTTTATATATTGTTTGTTTTTACATAAAAATTTTTTTTATTTGAACTGGAGGGTAGAAAATGAGCACCCAAATTAAAGATATCTGGGAAAAAACCTTAAGTATAATAAAAGGTGAGCTTACAGAAGTTAGTTTTAATACTTGGATTAAAAGTATAGAACCTATGGCCTTAGATAATAATACATTTAAATTAGGTGTTCCTAATAATTTTACTAAAGATATTCTTGAAAATAGATATAAGGATTTAATAATGAATGCTGTTAAATTACTTACCTCTAAAACATATAAAATAGAATTCTTTATATTATCTGAAGAAGTAGCCGAAATTGAAACACCTAAATCAAAACGACAATCTGAAAGACATAACCTCATCGTTAGTGATGAA
>NZ_CP015757.1 GCF_001877035.1 Clostridium estertheticum subsp. estertheticum
TGATAAATGAAGATGGTAAAACTGAAAGAATTTCCTTAAGAATAACAGAGGAAAATAAGACACTAATAAAAAAGGCGGCTAAAGCACAAAACAGAACTATATCAAATTGGTGTGAAAGTATAATATTAGAAAAGCTAAATGTAATTAAAGACAAATTGGAATAATCATGAAATGTTGTTGGAATATTAATGTAAAATTATTTGACAAGTGGTATCGTTTGTCATATACTGAGCCCAACACATAAAACTAATACTTCAATTAAATTTAATTAAAATTGAAGTAAGGAGGAAAAACAAGTGAAAAAGGGATTATCAAAGTTAAAAATTTTAGGATTAAGTACAAGCTTAATAATGCTATCAGCTACACAAAAGGTTTTTGCAGACCCAAACAGTGCATTAACAGGTGCAAAAACTCAATTACAAGGACAAGCTACACCAATTGTTAATAATGTTATTGTACCAATCTGTGCAGTAATACTTGTTATAATCACATTAGTGGCAATAGTTAAATCAGTTGTTGAATATAGACGTGGTGCGGGGGTTGATTTGGGACATATTGTAATACTTATAGTTGGAATAATTCTAGTTATAACCTTCCCAACTTGGGGATGGGGATTAATTAACTAACTAATTAGAGGGTGAGAAAATGGATATAATATTTGATTATTTAAAAGATAAGATGATGGGAGGAGCGGGTAAAGTATTAAAATATATGTCGGATGTTTCAATTAATTTGTTTGACAATAAAATTGTAAGTGATGTTTTACAACTGATGGATTACATAGGGTGGATTTTACTAGCGGTAGGAATTTTATTTGCGATAATGAATGTGTATATTTCATATGTAGAAAGTGAATCAATAAATTTTCATTTACTAATATTAAATATATTCAAAGGAATAATCGCTATATTGTTTATAAAAGTTGGAGCAATAAGGGTTTTCCAATTATCAATAACAATAAATAAAATGATTACAGATATAACTAGTACACCTAATTATGAACATTCTTTGACTGCTCTATCAAGTAACCTTGATAAAGCGGCTTTCGGGATAATATGGTTTTTAGTGATTTTTGTAATAGTAATAGTTTCAATACTAATTTGTTTAGTGCAAATATTAAAACGTGGTGGTATGTATATCGCACATATAATGGTCGGATACTTATACATATTTAGTATTCCAAGTGGCAATACAGATGGATTTATGAGTTGGTGCAAGCAAACAGTGGCAATCGCTTTAACTAATGTTCTGCAAACTGCATTGTTATTTATGGGGTTATCACTAATGGCGAGTAATGCAAAAACGATATTTTTAGGTATTGGAGTAATAATGGCAGCTGGCAAGGTTGAGGAAATAGCTGGTAAATATGGAATGTCAACTGGTGCAACTGGAAGCATGGCAGGCTCGGCAAGTAGAGCAATGAGAAACATGGGTCATAGTGGTGGTGGACGTAGTAGTGGCGGTGGAGGCGGTGGTCCACTTCCAACCGGAGGAAGTACAAGTTTAGTTCCATAAAAAAAGAAACTAGCCTTGAACTTAAAAAAGGCTAGTTTTTACTTTAGGAGGTTTTATAGTGTTTATTTATCCAGGCAATTTAAAAGAGAAAAAAACTTTTATGTATTTAGATGTTTTAGAATTAGCTATTGTTGGTGTATTAACCGTAGCTTCTATCCTATATTCAGCAGAAAATTTTACTTTAATACCATTAATAATACCAATAACATATTTGCTTTTAAGTTTAAGAATATTAGATAACAATTCAAATTTACTAGAACAATTATTAAAAGGTTTTAATTATTTACTAAACGTGCAACAAGTATTTAGATGGGGGGAAAGAAGAAAATGAGTATTTTAACAATACAAAAAAAAGATGGAAAAATGAAAGTACAACCTAATAGAGCAAAACAACAAGCAAGCAGAACAGTACAAGAACTTTTAGATATTCATGGCATTGAAGATAACGTTATTACAAATACAAATTACTGTAAATATTACATAAGAATTGCACCAAAAAACATTAATATTTTAACAAATGAATTCTTGCTGAATGAAATATTAAACTTGAAAACAGTTCTTAACATAATTAATAGCATAGAAATTTTAGTGGTTGATAAAGTGGAAAGATTAGAGGATAACAAAAATTATATAGTTGATTTAATAAATGAAAGTACAGAGGAAGTAACACGAATGCTTCTTGAAAGAGATTTAGAAAGTTTAAAACAATTAGAAAGTGAAAAAGGTTCTAGCAGAGAATTTTATATAATTGTTCCATTCAAAAATGAAGATGTACAGACCAAACAAGCGGTTATAAATATACAACAAGTACTAAACGAAAGAGGTTTTACGGTTTTAAGTTGTGATAAAAAAGTATTAAAAAATATGCTTCAAGTATATTTAGAAAGAAATTTTAGTGGAGAAGTAATTAAAGATTTTGATATATAAAGGGGTGGGAAAATGAACATATTAAATATTGGTAAAAAGGAAAAAACACTTACAGTAAAAGAACAAGAAAAAGAATACACAAAAGATTTTGTAGACATGATTAGTCCCAGTGTAATAAAATTTTTCCCTAGTTATTATGTATTTGGGAATACATGTAGAAGAGTTTTTGCACTTAGAAATTACCCATTACATTCTGAAAACATGGCTTTATTAAGAAAATTTGGAGAGACAAGCAACGTAACATTAAAAATATACTGTAATAAAATGAGTGTTAATGAATATGAAAACTCTATAGAATCTAGTGTACATAAAAATATTTCTGATACAACAGAAAATCAGTTTATAAAAAGAACTAAAGCAAACCAACAACTAGAGGTTACACAAAATTTAGTACAATACTTAAACCAAAACAAAGACGAGAGTATGTTTAAGGTACAAGTATATATAGAAGTTATTGCAAATAGTCAGGCGGAATTAGAAAAGTTAACTCATACAGTTATAATAAAATTGGGAGGAATCACTTTTGATAATTTATTTTTAAAACAAAGAGAAGGGTTTACAGCTGTTAATCCTTGTGGAAATCCCAAAGCATTTGGAACACAATTTGAAAGACATATGCCATCAAGTAGTGTAGCAAATTTGTTCCCTCTTAGTTATAGTGGTTCGATAGATAAGCATGGTTTTAAACTGGGAAAAGATAAGTTTGGCGGATATATAATAACTGATTTTGGTAAAAGAACTAAGACACATACAAATTCAAGCATTGTAATTCTAGGTAATAGTGGAGAAGGAAAAAGTTATTTATTAAAGTTAATAATAACAAATTTAATGCTTAAAAAAAAGAATGTAATATGTCTTGATCCAGAGCATGAATATGTAACACTCACTAACAATTTAAAAGGTACATTTATTGATTTAATGAGTGGAAAGTATGTTATTAATGTACTAGAACCTAAGATGTTTGATGATGGAACATATGAACTAACTGAATCTGATGATGATTATGTTGGAACGTTTGCAAAGAACACAATATTAAGTCAACATATATCATTTTTAAGAGATTTTTTTAGAGCATATAAAAGTTTTGATGATGAATTATTAGACGTTTTAGAAGTAATGTTAGAAAAAACATATCTTAAATTTAAGATTACATACACATCTGACTTAGGAAATAAAAAATCAAATGACTACCCTATATTATCAGATTTATATGAAACTACGCATAAAGAATTTGAAGAATATGATGAAAAAAATGATGTTATTTATACTAAAGAGCATTTGAGAAAATTATTACTCGGATTGAATTCAATTTGTAATGGCTCAGATAGTAGGTTTTTCAATAAGCAGACTAACATACCCAATTATAAATTTGTAACTTTTGGAGTTAAAAGTCTATTAGAAGCTTCAAGTAATTTGAAAAATGCAATGCTCTTTAATGTGCTTTCATATATGTCAAATAAGTTATTAGTTGAAGGAGATACTGCTTCAATATTGGATGAATTTTATTTGTTTTTAGATAATAAAGTAATGGTAAAATACGTTAGAAACTTTATGAAAAGAGTTAGAAAAAAAGATAGTGCAATGATATTAGCAAGTCAAAACATAGAAGATTTCTTGGCTAAAGATGTTGTAGAACTTACTAAACCATTGTTTGCTATACCAACTTACAAGTTTTTATTTTATCCAGGAGCCATAGATAAAAAAATATATATGAATTTATTAAATGTAAATGAGAGTGAATATAAATTAATTCAATCGTCAAATAGAGGTAATTGTTTATTCCTTAGTGGAAATGAAAAATTTAATTTGCAAGTAGAAGCACCAAAATATAAAGAGGTTTTATTTGGTAATGCGGGAGGAAGATAATGAATCCTAAAGTAGTATATCAAGTTTATAAAGCTTTAAGTGATGAAAAAACAAGAGGAAAAATTATTACAATTTGTGTTGCATTTTTCTTCTTGGTATTTGTTCCAATATCATATTTTGTTGTTAATAATCCAGTAGCAATAGGTATGAAAGCAATAAAAAGTATAGGTGGAAGTGTGGGAGATATTAATGTAAATCCAGTACAAGCTAATCTTTCAGAAGCACAATTTTTTAAAAAGGTATCTGTTGGAGCAATGAAAGCATACAAAGATAGTGGAGTTTTTGCTTCAATAACACTAGCACAAGCAAAGCTAGAAAGTGGGACAGGGTCGAGCGGTTTAACAACCAAAGCAAATAATTTATTTGGAATTAAAGGATATAATTGGACTGGAAAAACCGTTAGTATGATGACAAATGAAGAAGTTCAAGGGATAACAATATCAATATTAGCAGACTTTAGAGCCTATAATAGTTGGGATGAAAGTATACAAGACCATACAAAATTTTTAACGGATAACAAAATATATGCAGAGCATGGAGTGTTTAGTGCAAAGACTTATTCTGAACAAGCACAAGCATTACAGAATGCAGGATATGCAACAGAATCGGATTATTCAAGACAACTTGTCACAATAATAAAGCAATATAATTTAGAAAAATATGATAAAAAATAAAGGAGAATATACGTGAATAAAAAAAAATCATTTATAAATCCAACTACAATATGTATGGGTATATGTGCAATATTATTATTCAATGTATTTTATAAGACATATGAATATAGTCCAAATGACCCAATAGGGGCTACTGAAGGAAGGCTTGTTTTAGGAATAGCGGGTGCAATAGGTGGTGCTTTTATGGGTTTAATATTGAGATATATAGGGCATTTATTTTTTAGACTTAGTCGTACAGATAGATTAATAAGACAACAAAATAAAATTTTATCTAATAATAATTACAACCAAAATAGCAAAGTTAATGAACTAAAAGAATTAAATGAGTTGAAAAAAAGCGGTGCATTATCGGAAGAAGAATTTAAAAAAATGAAAAATGAAATATTGAATAGAAACTAATGGAGGTAATAAAATGTTCTTTAATAATAGAAAAAATATTTACATAATATTAGTAGTAATCTTAGTTATAGGAGCTTTTTTAGGTGGTAAAAAAATTGGTGCTGGAACAGTTCATACACAAGTAGTTAAAAAAGCAGTAATCGAAAATGTACATTACAATGATACTTTAAGTGTAAAAGGCACTAAATATTCGATTGATTATAGTATAATAAACGCATTGTTTTTAGATAAGAATAAAATGCAATTTAACGTTAACTTGCAAAATAATGTTAATGTAGGTACAATTAAAGTTGTAGCAAAAGACCAAGATAATAATGATTTACAAATAGATGCTAATTCATCGAATGATAAAAAATCATTATTATATACAGTAAATTTAAATATGAATACAACAAAAATTACGATTCTTGTTTATCCATTAACGCCAGTTATGATGAAAGATAAGAAATTAGATACTGGCACTTTACCATTTAAATCATCAACTTTAGTTGTATCATTAATAAAACAACAACAAATACAAAGTTTACAGAACTAAAAATACAATTTTTGAGGAGTGTTAAAATGAAAAAAATTCAATTAAAAGTAGAGTTTAATGATAAAAAACTTAAAGCAATTAAAGTGTCTTTAAAAGAAAAAAACAAAGATTTTGATACTGAAATATTGAAATTTTTGAATGGATTATATAGTAAAAGTGTACCAAAATCATTAAAAAAATACATAGAAAGTGACCTTGAACCCGAAGAAAAAACGGAAGCAATTAAAGAAAATGAGAAAATAAATGAAGAAATAAAACAAGAAGGAAATGAAGAAATATCTAACAAACCACTTGAAAATAATAACAATATGCGTTAGAATGTACCTACTAAACCAATATAATCGTACCTATATGGGTACGTTATAGTCAAAATATATGGTGATTTACCATATCAAACCCAGTAAAGCCAACAGAATATAACTTTTCAGTTATATTCAAAAAGTAGGCGGACAAAGTAATCGCAATAACCTAATAATATTTATATGATTGAAATATCGCAAGAAAAGCATAAAAAATCGCAAGCGACCGCAAAAAATTTGCTTTTTATTATGACTTGAAAAATATTATGGCTGAATTTACTTTGTCCGCCTAATACTACAATTCTAATTTAACTAATCTAAGTTTAAACCAAACATAATTTCAAAATAATATATTAATGAATATAGGTGAGAATATGAAAGATTTACGAATATGCCCCCAATGCTCTTCTAAAAGTAGAAGTGATTATACTAGGTTTTTTATTAAGAAATTTATAAATGAAATAAACTTAGATAATAGAATAATAGATTTAGGATGTGGCAGAGCAAGAAATATTTATTATCTTGATAAATTAGGATTTGAAAATATTACAGCTATAGACATAAATAAATTTAAAGAAGTAGATTTAAACAAGTTTAGTTTTATTCAAGCTGATTTAAATGACAGTATTCCATTATCAAATAAATATAATATAATAATGTGTAATTTTTTATTAATGTTTATTGAAGATAGAGAAAAATTAATAAATGAAATTACTAGAATATCTTATAAAAATGCTTTTTGCATAGTTGAATTAAATAAAAAACATTTAGCTAATGGAATTAAATATGATTTTAAAGAAATTGTTGAGATGTTTTCTGTTGATTGGGATATTATAAATTTAAGATTAAAAGAAAATAAATTTATTGCTAAGAAAAGGAGCATTTAAAAAATGGCAAGAAGTAAAAAAACAGAGTCATCAATTAAGTGTATAACAAGTAAAGATTTTGAACTTTTAAAAGGGATAGCAAAAACAGGTGTTACATCTCATTTCGATAGTATAAACGTAATTGGATTAAGTGAAAAAAGATTAAAAAATCTTGAAAAAGAATCTTACATATCTTCAAAAGGTGTAGTCATTGGTGGTAAAGATACAATTAAAGTTTATTATTTAAGTAACAAAGGAAAAGAACATGTAAAACATAATAGTAATATAGATAAATTTTATAGAAGTAATGAAAGACAGATTCAACATGATCTAAAGCTTTCTAGTATATATTACAGTTTAGAAAAAGAACAAAGAAATACATGGACGAATGAAAATGATTTGATTGATAAATATAAACTAGATAATCCTGATAAAGAATTAAAAACTATGGTTGATGCAACATTTTCTATGAATGGAGTTACAGTTGCAGTCGAAGTAATAACAAGAAATTATTCTAAAGAACAAATACAAGATAAATATAATGTAGCAAATGAAATTGGTTGTAAGGAGCTGATAAAAATTGAAGCTTGATGAAGATATTTTAATTCCATCAATACTTGAAATAAATCCATATACTTATTTAGATATAATATTAAAATATAAAGATTATTTAAAACTTATTAGTTATTTTGGGGGATATATGTTTTTAAATCATATTTATAAATTTTCTCCTAAATCACAAATTCAAACTTTCAATGATGTTCACGCTATGCAAGAAAGTAAACTTCTAAAAATTATAAGCGTAAATAAAAATAGTTATGTACTACTCACAAATACCTCAATACGATATCTTAAAAACAAGCCTAATGTTGCACATTTACAACCACCAACATCAACTCAATTAAAAACATCATGTTATTTGGCAGATTATATAAATGTACCTGAAAAGTTTTACAATTCATCAAAACCATATGTTTGGTTCTTAGAGAAGTATAAACAAGAAATAAAAAATTTTAAAACTGAAAATGCAGCCGTTGATAAAAAATTTTTAGATAATAATAGAGCAATAGTTAAAGTGATAAAAAATGAAGAAATAAAATCAACAGAATTTAATGATTTATTCTCTAAATTAAAAACAAGTAAAATTTATTTTGATACATATGAAAATGGAATTGTTACACTTTTAATATTAGATTTTGACCGTTCTAAAAGTTGGATATATAATTGTTTATTTGAAAAAATCGAGCCTATTTTTAGAAAATTATCTATTTATAATTCTTATAATGTAAAAATATTAACAACAAATAAAAATAGGGAAGAACGATTAATAAAAGATAAAAGCACTATGAGTTGTAAAGGTCTTTTATTTCTTAAAGATATAAATATAATTAATTTGAATATTGATAGATTTTTTCAATCGACAATGCAAAAGGAAAATTTTTTAAAAGACGTAGATAAATTAGAAATATCAACCCTACAAGAAAAATTACAGAATAATGTGAAGGAGCATGAGCATGAACAATAATTCTAACACTAGAAAAAATAATAATGGAAGAAGTAATGACCTACAAAATATAGATACTGTTAAAAGTACTGACGATTTTATATTATATAGTGTAGGTTTGGTATTAGCTTTATTTTTTATAATTGTTAGTTTGCCAACGGTACTATTTGCATTAGTCCTAACAATTATATTTATAAACATTAAAAAGATTAATAAAATTTATTTTTGTGTTACAAGTTTAATCTTAGCAATACTCGTAAATTTCAAATTTAGTTTCATAGAAAATTATTTGTTAAGTTCAATAAACTTTTTCAAACTTTTTTTTAGCACAATAATTAAAGGCAATTCAGTAAACATGCCAACAATTTATAAAAATTATATCTTTCACGTTAATTTAGTTTGGCAATTATTAATTGCTTTAATAATAAGTAGTGTAATCGCAGAGATACATTATATACATACAAAAGAAGCAAAAAAAGGTATAAGTAAAGCAGATAAAAAAAGAGAAGTTGAAAAAGAAAGTGCTATAACTAAATATTTAGAAAAAATTGATTTACAAAAACATGATGATACAACTACAACAATTGGTGCTGACTATGAAAATATTAAATCAGTAAAAATAAATGATAATGCAAAACATATAATTGTAGCGGGAACAACTGGAGCAGGTAAAACAGTTGCAATAGCAAATTTTATTGAAAGTGCTCTTCAAAAGAATTATCCTGTTCTTGCGATTGATGGTAAAGGAGATTTGGGGGAAGGAAGTTTATTAAATTATATGCAAGCACTTTCTAAGAAAAACAATAGAAAATTATATATAATAAATTTTGTGGAACCTAGTTTTAGTGATTGTTACAATCCGTTTAAAAATGCGGGAATGACAGAAGCAAAAGATATGTTAATTGGCATGAGTGATTGGTCAGAACCACATTATAAAGTAAATACAGAAAGATATTTACAACAATTAATAAAGATTTTAAATATAAAAAAAATACCTTTAGATTTAAATACAATAATAAAGTATTCACCTACATTATTTCAAAATTTAATTACAGAAATGAAAGATAAAGAAGAAATATCAATTGATGAATTTACAAAGTTATCAGATATTATTGAAATAACCGCACCTATAGTAAATAGTGCAATGGCTCGGTTTGCAACTACCGCAGAAAGTGAAGCCGGTGAAATTTTTAATTGTAGTGGTGTTGATGTTTACACAGCATTAAAAGAAAAAGCCAATATCTTAATCATTTTAGATCCTTTAGGTAAACCGGAACTTTCTAAACAAGTTGGTCGACTTGCAATATTGGATGCTAAAAAAGCAGTATCTAAATTATTTTCAGATAAAACAAGAAAGTATTTTATTTTTGATGAATTTAATGTTTATGCCAGTGACGTTGCAATCGACTTATTAAATAAATCTCGTAGTGCTAATGTAACATGCATTCCAGCGTTTCAAAGTTTGTCAGACTTAGACAAAGCGGGTGGTGTGGCTCTTAGAAACCAAGTTATAGAAAACTGTAATAATTACATTATCATGCGACAAAATTCTTATGACAGTTCTGCAGAGTGGGAAAAAGTTATTGGCCAAGAAAAAACAACTAACTATTCTTATAGTGTAGAAAACAAAGCTAGTATTTTTGGAAATAAAATAATTTCAACTGGCAATGGTAATATGCACGAATCTCTTGAAAGCAAATATACTTATACAGATATTCAAAACTTAGCATTTGGACAAAGTATTTTTATATCAAAAGACCAAAAAATTGAGAAGAAATTAAAAATGCGTTTCGTAAAGGTTGATGAGTGCGTAATTTTAACTAAAAAAGAACCTACAAAGTCCATACTTCTTGATGAGACAGTTTTAATGGAACCAATAACCGAAAGTGATTTTAAGAAAAAAGAAATTAAAGAAATTAAAACTGAACCAAATATGGATGTAGAAATTGAAGACGATACAAGTTATGATGATATCGAAAACATATTAAAATGATTTATAATAGCTTTTAAGCTATTTAAAAATCTTAGTGTATAATCGCTAGTTTATTTGTTGAACAAAGCTTACAACGGATGTAGGGAGCAATCCTTTGTGGAATTAGTATATGAATATTAAGGTAAAGCCCAAATAATATTTTTATCTTTAGATTTAGTGAGGAAGTAGTGTGGCAAGTGTACTTCTAATCGCCAGTATTGCAATGGCTTCGGCAGACAAAATTATATATATATAATAATTCAATATCTGCCTTTTCACTTTGTGGGCAAATGAAAAAAATTATATTAATTGCAAAATTAATAGTTATACTTTAGTATAACTATTTTATAATATAATTCATATATCGTTGACTTATAAAATCCCAGTAAATACTTTAAAAACAAGATTAACCCTAAGTAGCTTTAAGTTAATTAAAGATATAGATTACAGAATAATGAAAAAAGGGCAATCAATAATTTTTACTCATATAGGGGTAGAGCCAACATTTCCGACAAAACCCACGCTAAGACATAAAATGGATATAAAACGCGACTTTTGCCCACGTTAAACAAATAATATTTAAATATAAGTACCATAAAGGTTATATTAGCGTTGTTTTGATACTTTGTTTTTGGTAATAGTTTTGGAACTGAAAATCATGTATAAAGTGACTATTTCTAAGGCTTATATTTAAGTACCTAAAACGAAGGTTTATGGTACTATATTCCTTAACGTGGGTTTTGTCGGTTTCGTTGGCTCTACCCCTTATTGAAGATTATTTTGAAATACGACATAAAACCACCGTTAATTCATTAGAATAATACGGTGGTTTTATTAATTATTCATAATTATTAACTGTAATGCTTATATAAGAAGTCCGAAGTAACCTTTAACTTTAATGTGTTGGAGAAAGGCTTATAGTTTCTGCTTCCGTTGATACAACTTTTATATTTAAAATAACAGGCTGAAATTTAGCGATCTCTTTTGTTGTTGTAAATCCTTTTTTATCAAAAACTATTTTTCCAGTAATAGCAATCGCTTTATTGGGTTGTATCTCTTTATTTACAGTAACAACCATATTCTTGCTTAATATCTTATTTTTTAATTTTTCGTTAACTAATGGTTGAACGGACTGTATAAAAATTTTTTTATCACTTCGATTAGTTAGGTTAATTGCATAATTAAGCTTACCATCGGTTATCCTAATAGATGAAGAAAGGCTTACGAACCTACTCACTGTCTGATTTTGAACTGCCTTTGTCTGATTTTGAACCGTTATGATATTAATAACCCCTACTAAAAGCACCAAAACCCCTACAATAAAAGTCGCTGTCATTAAATTTGATTTTTTTAACATAGCTAATTCACCTCCAAAATATATGAGTTAAGACCTAACAAAATTATATAAACTCGGCTTAAATCTATACAAATTATATCATACTTTTATATAACTATACTCCTAAAATGATACATATTTTTGTTGTATTTATATTATACTCGTGGTGGAGCCAACGGAACCGACAAAACCCACGTTAAGGAATATATTTCCATAAACCTTCGTTTTAGGTACTTAAATATAAGCCTTAGAAATAGTCACTTTATACGTGATTTTCAGTTCCAAAACTATTACCAAATACAAAGTATCAAAACAACTCTAACATAACCTTTATGGTACTTATTTTTAAATATCATTTGCTTAACGTAGGAAAAATCACGTTTTGTATCCATTTTATGTATTAAAGTGGTTTTTGTCGAAAATGTTGGCGCTACCCCATAGCCATCAAGCTAAGAACACTCTATAAAAATAAAGCCCCCCATTGTAAAATGTTATTATTAGAGAGACAATAAAACGACACCGTGGGGGAATTATATATGACAGAAGGAAAAAAATTAAAACTTGATAGAGATATAAAGCTTTTTGCAGATGAACTTAAACTCTGTTTTTCAAAAGAAGAGATTGAAGAAGTTGCGAGAGAGACAGGTTTTGTAAAAAGAAAAAGTAAAACTAGCGCATGGGAATTTGTTTGTTTATGCTGCTTTATGGATGTAGAGGTTGCGAATAATACACTTGTTACCTTATGCACAAAACTTAGTGAAAAAACAGGCATACTCGTATCCAATCAGGCATTAGACCAACGTTTAAATGAAAGATGCGTAAAGTTTCTGAAGAAGATTTTCGAAAAATTATTACGCCAAACAATCACAAATAGGGGTATCGTCAGCGAAAATGATATTTCGTACGTTAAGGGAAAGGTAATTGCAAAAATGTAATTACCTTTCCCTTATTGAATTTATAGATCTAACTATTTTTATGAATTTGAAATTTAAAATCCCTATGTACGAATGTAATCTTTTAAGTAAAACCTTACATTCGTAAAAACAGCATAAAGCATTGATACATAAAGGCTTATAGTAGATTAAACTAAAGTCTTTTTTCTTATTGTATATTTGAATGTATTGTTTTATCTGATATATTACAAATATAGTACATTGATTTTGTGACCTCTGGGACACTTTTTAGGAGTGAGTTTATGATAATAATAACCACTCACTTGATGTGAAAATATTGATTTTTTTAGGACATTATAAATTTAATTTAAATTGAAATGGGCATTTAGAAGCTTATTATTGTTAAACTAAGCACTTTACAACCTATATTGTTACATTTATGGGGCTATGTTTTTCTTAACGTACGAAATATCATTTTTGTGTATGCTACCCCTTATTTAACTTTTCAATTTCTAAATTCTTTTTAGCAACTTCTACATCATACTTATCTTTTGTTTGCTCGTGTAAAGCCTTTCCTTGTGCTTTTAATGCCTTTTCCTGGTCTGCTTTAGCTTGTTCTATCTGCTTACTAACGTTCAATTCTCAATTATTTAGGGAACCCTATGTCGTTTTAAGAGTAACTAATGGAACGGTTGAAAACTCTACGAGCAAACTTTAGTTTGGTCAGCAAGCTGATTTTTCAACATTATATAGGGGGTGGCAGCAGACTGCATTTCTAACAAACTAAAACTAAATTAGAGAAGCTTGGATTATAATAACGGATAAATTCACTTCAGTAAAAAGTTTGTGGGCAATAATGCATAAAAGATGGAATATAGAAAACAATGCCTTTCATCAGTTAAAAACAGAATGGCATTTAGATCATTGTTTCCTTAATGGCCCTACGGGCGTAGAAACGGTTTTAATGTTTATAATAATAGCATTTAATTTGATGCAATTATATTTTTCAAAGTGTATAAGAAGTTTTAGAAAGAAGCGTATGCTTCAAATAGACATTATTGAAGATATAAGAGATGAAAATTTTATTATAGAAAATAGTTGGGGGTAGGGGGATTTACCGCTATTTTTAAGACTTAACAGTCTGCATAATTCCCACTTATTCAAGGAAATTTGCTGCTAAACTTCTTTTATGTTAATTGTTGTATTGACCTTTATTAATTAATATGTTAAAGTTTAAACGGAATCAAATTATTGATTAATATGTAAAATTTTATATAAAGGTGGAATAATTATGAAATGTTTTTTTAGAAAATTAAGTATCTTAGTAGTATCATTCTCTTTGATTTCTACAAATGTAATATTTGCTACAACTACAACCCAACCTGAACAAAATTTAATTTCTAAAAATGTAAAATCTGCTACAACTACAACCCAACCTGAACAAAAATTAAAATCTAAAGGATTTAAAGAAGTGACTTCAATTGAGTGGAATGAAGCTACCTCTAAAACAGATGCTCTTCCAAAAAACAAAACCAAAGATGGATTGGATATATCTAAAGGAAAAACTATAATACAGAATAATGGAAACCCAATAAAAACAAATATGTTATCTAAAAAAGACGGAAATGAATTATTTGCTGTAACCACTGATATTAAAAATGGTATTAGTTACAAAACATATTATTTTGCAAATACTGAAAGTATTGATATGAATGATGTTTTGAAAAAGATAGACGATGCCAGTGAAACGATATCACCAGAATCAGCATCATTATTAGCAAGTACCCCAGTTGGTACTGGTTCGCTTGTACATATTTTCAATTATTCAAATTATGCAATTGTTTCAGGTGTTAAAAGAGTGATTAGTACCCTTACAGAAAATATTGAATTTACTAGAAAATCAGATAATACTATGATCTCCACTACTGCTGACACTGCTAAAGTAGGATCTATTTGGGATATAACAGCAACTAGTCAGCTAGCAATTGTGTATAGCCCTCTCAATATAGCTAGCCTATCAACAAATTTAAATGTTAACTGGTCTAATGAAAACCTTCTTTCTTATAGTCCAAAAGTAACATCTGGTACTGTTTCTATTGGTTTAGCTGGTATATTACCAACTTTTAATTATGCATTTCCCTCTGGTCCATTTAACATTATTGACAGAAGTAGTACAGCTAATAAATATGGTGATTGGCTGTTTACCTCTAAGCTTTATCCAAAGGTTTTTAATACAAAGCCAGCCGTTAGGGTAACTAACACTTCTGGTAATTTAGCATTAAGTTTTAAACATACAATTACTATACAAAATGGTCCATCTTTTTCTTCAGGAGCAATGACCGTATACGTTCCAGACAGAAATAAGTAACTAAATAAAAATAAATGGAAAGATAGTTGAGAATATATATTCTCAACTATCTTTCCATTTATAAGGCACTATCCCTAAACAATATAAAGTATTAGCATTAGCAACTATAATTCGAGTATAGCTAACATACAGGGGGTAGTAACCGCAAATCGTAAATTTACCACATTAATCTATTTATTTACAATTAAGGATTATTATTTTAATATTCTGACTTAGAATTAATATATAAGAGTTCTAACTCAAGAAAGTATATAATATATGTGTAAAGCCTTAAATTATCTAGGGTTTAATCATTAAATGATAAAACTCTTATTTTTTTGCTCAAAATGAGTTAGTTAAAGTACAATTATAGTGTAGATAATACTAACTAAGTTAATAATAAATATTACAAATGCTAAAAAGAGAAAAGGAAGCAAAACATTTGATCCACTTGTTAGAGGACACTTTAATTTGCAGTAAATCTTCTCTTTTAGACATGAATATCAGCAACTGTAGTTTTATATAGAAAAACAAAGCACAAGATGTATTGAATACAACTTGTGCTTTTTGTTTAGGCTTTAACTATGAAGAACAAAACTAAGAATATCATAATAGGGGTCTCGCTATAGGTCTGAATCACACCAGTAGCAATTTTATAATATCTACGCAAAGCTAAATGTATTTTACGTAGATATTCATAAATGGTTTGTTATACTTTACGAATACATTTTATAGTTTTTTTCACCCTTACGAAAAGGTATACCTTTACGTAGGGTTGTTTGTTTTAAAACTAAATTATTTTAAATCAGAGTAGGGAAGTATTGATATCACTTGATTTAAAGTTATTATTTAATACTGTTGGTGTGATTCAGAGAAATGTTGGCGAGACCCCTTAATCTTGTATTGTTGCAATTATCCCGTTTTTTAGTATACGTATCCTCAATTAAGACGGAAAATGAAAATAACCTTGTTTACAGTATATGGTTTTAAATATATAATTAACTTAACCTATTATGCTTAACAGATATTATTAATATAAAAGGCTGTACTCATATTAAAAGAGTGCAGCCTTTTATGTATTCTTTGCTTTTGATATTATTGTATCAACAAACTATAGTTAAATGAGACTGTGAAAAAGGCAGATAATATCCTCTATAAACCCACTCAATTGGTTGCAAAAGTGTATCATACGGTTTCGTAGGTTTTATGATACAATTATTAATAAATTAAACAACAAATAATTTGTGGGGAGTTGTAAGCGTGAATAGTGTGTATGCTTATATTAGGGTTAGCACCAAAGAGCAAAATACAGATCGTCAACATGAAGCCTTGAAAGAGTATGCTACTTCAAATAAGCTAAAATACAAAATCATATTTGAAGATAGGGCAAGTGGTAAAGATTTCGAAAGATTACAGTATAAAGCACTAAAAGAAATAGTTAAAACAGGAGATACAATTATAATAAAAGAACTTGATAGATTAGGACGTAACTTCATGGATACACCAAAGGAACTGCAATATTTCTTTGAGAGAAGTATAAAAGTAATAATACTTGACACGCCATTAGTAAGCACAGGAGACACCAAATTAGATTATACGATAAACAACATGCTTATTAATTTCTTGTCTTATATAGCTGATAAGGAGCGGGAGAAAATACAGGGTAGAGTTATAGAGGGATTAAAGAATGCTAAGGCTAAAGGCATTAAGTTGGGTAGACCCAATAGAATTTTACCTGAAGATTTCAAGAAGTATTATAGTAAGTGGAAAGATAAAGAAATAACCGGAGTTGAATTTGCAAAATTATTGAGCATAAGCAAAGCGACATTATATAGGTATATAAAAGAATATGAAATGTAAAAGAGGGTTAATACCTTCTTTTTTATGGAATGGATTAATTGATTTATGATACATTGAACGTAACAATCTAAATAACAGCTATTTCTTAATTAGCCTCATATTCTATACTACAAAGATTCTCCACCTGTTAAGCAACCACAATGCTTAACAGGTCTTCATTCGTTACAATACATTACGTATGTATTTATTTAAATCGACTTAAATAATTTATTGGTTTTTAATAATATCTTTTTTAAGCGTTTTTTATTATCGCTTATAATGGGTTCTAAATTTTTCATTATAATATTTTTTGCTTTATCCAAAGTTTCTTTTCTATTTATATATATATTAAAAGTATTTAACTCTGTATAAAATTCCTCTAGCTGCAAATATAGCTCTGCATCATAAACTGCTAATAAATCAGCATCTATTTTTCCCCATAAAGTAAATTTTACATCCAGTTCTAAAGCTTTACTATTTACATTTAATTTTTTCTTAATCCTTATTATTTCATTGTAATTATCAAAAGAGTTTTTAAATTCGTTTTCTTCACTCAAAATAAATTCGCAAAATCTTGTTAAATATTTTATTTTTTCTTTAGATTTATTAAATTTACTAATTTTTTCATATAAAAATTTTATTTGAGGTGCTAACACAAATGATTTACCAATAAATTTTAATGATTTAATTTCTAAATCATTAAAGTCATTAAAAATATTTTTGTTATTAAGCTTTTTAAGAGAACGTTCAATATCATTTATTTCATCAGAATTTCCACGATAGTCACCCTTAAGATAAGATAAGTCAGCTTCGTATTCCATAATAAATTCATATGGTTTTTCCGTATATATTGTAACTTCACTTACTGGTTCCCCATATCTATCATGCTCCACATGTACTTCTTTATATATATTTAATTGACTAACACAATAATATAGGTCTACTAAATTAGTATCTAGGCTATTATCAATATAAAATTGTTTATTTAATTCTTCAAGATATATATACTCATTTAAAGCATTATCAATTATGGTTTTATTATTTATCATTTCTTTCTCAAGTTTTAGAAATTGAACATATAACTTATTGTTATCCTTTTTATTTTTGTATCTTTGATATATGTTAAAACTAAAGTAACCAAAAACTAAAGTTAAAATAGCTTTCAAAATCTCAATTATACAACTTTTTATAAATGGAGTATTTAAAAGCATACATATCACCTCACCGTCATGTTAAACAATACCATTAACTGAGAATTAAGTAAATTATCCAGTTCAATTTTTTTATTTTTTAAATATATTTTATTACACCAATGAGACTTACAATGTCGTGAAAATATACACTCCGTTTATGCATGATTTTTCACTTTTCACATTACATCATGTGAAGGTGCAAATCACCTTTACATTTATAGACTATAAATAAATTTGTTATATTTACTATTTTGGTACTAATTGTATTATAATTCTGTTTATAGATAAGATTGGAGGATAATAATATGGATTATAGGATTGATAAAGCATTTGATTTACTTACAGAAAACGAATGGACAAAATATTTAGAGGTTAAATTATTTGAAGGCATGAAAATTGATATACAAATGTTTAGTGTATCTAAAGGTTTTCACTCTGAATTGGTTTTTAGTCAAAATATCGGCAGTTATATAAATATGCATAATAACAAAGTTGGAACATTAAATATATCTTATGCTTTATGTAAGCATTATTTTGACAAAGGTATACCAGATAACCCTTACTATATATCTCCAGGAAAACATGGAGAATCGGTTGAGTACATGCCTCTTTTTAAAGAAAATGATTGGTTAACTAGATATTGGTTTAATTATTTCGCAGAGGCTATATATTTAAAACTTTTCGCAATTTGGGATTCTATTATAGGTTTTTTAAATGAATACTATGGTTTTGACGAAGAACAAAGGATAGGTATGAGGGGAAAAGTCCTAAAAAAAACAAAGATTATCAGACAAGATATCAGTAAATACATAGGACATATTTCACATGACGATATATATGAGAAAGCTAATTTATATAGAAATAGTTTTGTGCATTCTTCTACACCAAATGAAATATCAGGAGCATTGAACATTGAGAGGAATGTACAAACTGAAATAATTGATAAAAATTCGGATGGCACAATAAAAATGACTGAAGATGGAAACGTAGTTATGAAGAAAGTCAAAGCAGCAGTAAATCTTTCTATGGGTGTAGGGAATTATGTTGATTGCGAAAGCATAATGAATAATATTGAAGACTTTTCTATTTTCACAGGTAATGAGATAACAAATATCCTGAAAATGATATCTGAAGATATATATAAATTCGACATTTTTAAATAAGATGTAATTAGATTCTAAAAGGCATACAACATAACGAAAATTATCTTGAATGCCTTTTATTTTTTTGTAAATAAAGTGTATTTATAATACTAAAGACTTACCAATAGAATCAAAGCAAATGTTTTAAATTCACCTTGAGTCTATTGTATTTTAATACAATGCAAACCTTGAAAAGTAAACTGATTGTGATAAAGCAGCTTGTTTTTACTATATTATAATGCAAAATTAAAAATCTGTAGATTTATTTTAACTAAGCTTAGTGGAATCAAACCTACATATCTTAGATTTAATTGTGTAATTGTTGAAGTTATCATCAAATTTAATAATAACCAAGTTAATATTTCCAGCTACTAATTCAAAATTTTTTACTTCTTCATGATCTTTATTTCTATATAAACATTTTAATTGGTCTTTTAAAATATTATAACTATATAAATCTCCACCCTTTGAAACTGTTCCATAACCTTGACCTATAATACATGCAATATTATACTTATCTAACCATTTTACTAGCTTAATAGTATTATTTTGACCCAATTCATCTTTAATTCTTGTGAATTTCAGCAATATCTTATCATCTTTTTTAATAATATTATATAAATGTAAATTACCCATTGCTTCAAAACCAAAAGGTTCTATATATAATATACTTTGTTTGTCTTTTGAAATTACAGGTTTTGAATTAGTATTTGAGTTTAAAATATATTCATTTTCAACAATGCTAATACTATTTTCAGTATATACTACTTTCTTTGATTCATTTAATACTATTTCATATCGTCCTGGAGTAGATGTGTTTTGATAATCATCATCAGTGAAATCAAACAAATTACCTTCAAATGTTTCATCTGTAATGCAGAGTTCATCTTTCGAATTAGTGAAGTGTAAAACATTATTATTTTTGAATGTACAATTACTAATATTAACAGATTCGGAGTCATTAATTACAAATAAGCATCCTTCATCTGCGGTATTATTTTTAAATATGCAATTGTTATAATTAATATTAGAGCATTGACTTACTCTAATTAAATCAAATATTTTATTATCATAAAAATTGCAATTATTAAATTGTACATTTTTAGTATTAAATGACTCAGATATTCCATAAGTACATTCTTTAATAACTGTGTCATTAACTGTAACGTTCTCAACATTATTTAGTATAATACCATAGGTTCCACATCCAAACAATATTAGGTCTTTAAGTTCTATATTACTACAATTTTCAAAAGATAACACACCACCAGTACAGTAGCCTAAATTTCCTTTTGTATGTCCTACAATTAAGCTCTCAATTTTAATGTCATGACAATTTCTAAATGTAATTACATTAGAATATCTTGGTGATGATAAAATTTGTGTATCTAATGTTTCACCAATAATACTTAAATTTGATATATTGTCTAATACTAATTGCTTCCCGTCGAATACATCCTCAAAATAGATATTTGGATCCTTATTCAATACTAGATTAGAGATAATATAATCCTTCTTTTTCAATTTTATTGACGTATCATCTGAAATATTTTCAATTAATTCAACCTCATTATTTATAAAAATATCCATGTTAACACCTCCTATATATTATAAATGACCATTTTGTTTTAATTTAACTAAGCAATCATACATTAATTTATTTCTTATCTTATATTTTTGCTCAATTTCAGTGATTATCCCTTTTTCTTGAAGATTACTTATTGAATTAATAATAGTCATTGTATTTTCAGTTAATGACTTTCGTATTTTAGAAAAGCTTGCTGATTCGTTATCCTTAAGAAGGTTTAATAAAATCTTCTTGTTTATACTATAATTTACACATTCAATTAGTGATTTGCTTTTTTCATTTACTATTTTTTTCAATGTATTTGAATATTCTTCAAAGGTTATTTTATTGCCTTGGACATCTTCAACCAAATTAGAACAAATCTCAAGTAGTTCCCTAATGTTACAATCTGTTATTGAAATAATCTTGTTAATAATATCTAATTCGATTGTAAGTGATGATTTTTGAAAATTATCACTTATAAATTTCTGTAACTCTTCTTCATTAAATCGGTTTAGAGTACATTTTTTAAATAATGTAGAAAATGAACTTTCTTGAGATATTAATTTTTCATAAGCAACGTTCGATGAGGTTAATAAAAACATTACATTTCCTATTTTATTAAATACTAAGAGTTCGTTAAGTTGCTTAATAAAACTGGCAAACGGTAATTTATTAATAATAGTATCTATATTATCTAATATTATTAAAACACCCGAGTTATTACCTGGATATACCTCTTTATTTAACTTGTTTTTCAACAGAGTTATAAGTAATTCAACATCCGCACTTGTTCTTGAGCTAGAGGTACTAATTTCAACAGTCGCATTTACAGGGGAAGTAGAAGGTGTACCAACAGTAATTTTTTTTATTAATCCTATAGCTCTCTTTATTGGATTTTTCTCATCTGATTCCAAATGTGTATTAATTAGTTTTATTAAATCATATATGTTTTGGCAATCACTAAATAGTTGTGGGGGTATGTAATAATTAATAAAACTGAATCTACTGAAATTAATTTCCTTTGTTAAATATTCAGGCATAAGAATATTTCCATTAGATATTTGTTTAACGATAGCAATGTATGATGTTTTTCCGGAACCGTTTTCTCCCACAACATATAAAAATGATAGATTGCCTTTATACGTATCACATAAAGCAAATGCACCATCGTCTACCCTGTCATATCCACCTAAAAATCCATCTAATCCTTCTGCATTACCTCTTTTGAAATGATTTATTCTTCTTACTCTAGCCATATTCCACCCCATTTTATATTCATTAAAAAACACTTTATATACTGTGTTATTTTACAATAATATTTAATAAAGGACAAGTTTTTATCACAAAACTAGTCAAATCAAGATCTTTTGAGGTGTTTTATTTTACATTATCTAGCCCACATTAAAATAACACTGTATTTATGGAAAGTCATACAATATAATAATAGGTTATATTGTATGAATACGAAGCTTTATACAAACAAAATTTCATTTTATGTTTTATACAAAAAAGAGTTTTGTTTGTATAAATAAATTTATTTTTTATATTTATTTATGTAGTCAGTTAAAGCCATACTCAACAAGTCCCTTTGGGTAAACATTTTATTTTGAACACAAAACTCTCTAAAGTTCTCCCAAACTACGTTATTAATTCTTATTGTAGTCCTGTAATTGTCTTTTGTTTCAACCGGTAATTCTATTGTGATGCCATCATTCATATTCTTGTCACTATCTATCAATAGCATGATTTTATCATAGTTTTTAGCAAGTCCCATTAAGTTACTTTTTATCTGATGACTAAATGTCACATCATTGTCATTATTGCTAATGACTTTCTTCATAATATCACCATCATTAGTTGATGTATCTTTATTTTTATTAGTGTCATCATTTTTGATGACACCCTTCATAGTATCATCATTAATTGATATATCTTTACTTTTATTAGCGTCATCATTTTTGATGACATCTTTCATACTGTCATTAATAGCAATGGTAGCCTCGTTTTTTTCATAGATTCTATTATTTGCATCAAAAAAATATTTTTCCTTGTGTAGTTTAGTTTTTAATGTACTTCTTTTAATTCCTAAATTATCACAAAGCTTATTTACACTTAAATTACTGTTTTTTTTCAATTCTAAATTTACGTATTTAACTAACTGTTCTATATCTAATTTATTTATATCCATATTCCCACCACCTAATGATTATTCCAGTCATACTCTAGTAACTATTCTATATTCTTATTATAATATCCTTTAGTATATTAAAAACTATTATTAGAATTCATACAAATTATTTTAATAATCAATGTGCTCTTTTAAAGGCTATGTAGCAGCCTTTAAATTGCCGGGTATATAATTGCACTTGATTATGCTTACATTGCCCTTAAAAGGGCTTTAATCAAGCCTATTTTTTACGTTATTGCTTATTTACTAATTAAAATAGATTTTTTTATCTAAGTATGTTTATTCATGGATTTATTACCAAAATATTTGTATATTCAAAAAAGAGATTAAATAGAGTTTTTGAAGTAAAACCAAATGAAATATAGGGATGTTTTTTGCCCTATACGTAATGCGGTAGTAGCAAACGTAAGTGCGGTAGTTTTAAATTCAACTATTTTTTATAAATAGTAAACATCAAGGCATAATGTCTTGATGTTTATTATCATTTTCTCACTGATAATTGTTGAAATTCTTCTCCAACCTCATCCTTATCCCACCCTAATAATCTTTTCTCCAATTCATCAAAATCATATGTTCTTTGTTCATAGTCATTGAAACTTCCCTTTGCAACAGTAACGTTACCTTTTGGTGCTTGATAATCCTTTTTTATTGCGTCAATCATAGTAGCTACAACACTACCAACTCTTTTCATTTGAGATACAATATCATATTTTTCTTTAATAATATTTATATCCCCATTTGCAGTATCAATAATTTTTTTAGCTTCAAGAGCTTCTATCTTACTGTCACTCATTATAGACATAACTTTTTTAATTGAATTTTCTTCTTCCAGGTGTGTTGTTGTAGCTGAAACCTCTTCATCCGCAATTGACGATAATGGTATAGGTTCTTTAAATAATTTAGATTTAGTTTGAATATTGAACTTTAAACTTGTAACTTTTCTGCCTGTTTTTATTTCTTCAAAATCAAAAGATATGTCAGTTAATTTTGAAAGTTCTTTTTGCGCTTGTAATATAACCTTCTTCTTAACATTCTGATAAACTTTATATGCTTTTTCATTAGCACCTACCACAATTTTAAGGTCTTCTAATTCAATAGTTACTTGTTTTTTAAATTCATTACACTTTAAAAACTCATATATTCTAGGTGAATACTTACTTTTCATATTTAGAATATTACCTAATTTATATCTTGTAAAATTTTCTTTTAATTGGAGCATGTATGGTTTTAAGTAGGGACTAAAAGCTAATTCCACACATCCAGTACCTTTTTCATATACGGCACCACTAAGCCAAGCGGTCTGTATTAGTTTCTTTCCTTCATTGATTTCAAATACCTTTTTCATCAATTCTTTTGTTATTTTAGGTATTTCAGTATATTTTGTTTTAGTGCTAATTCCTAAAAGCTTCATAAAATCAATAATTTTAAATTTGTATGGTCTAAAATCTTCATCTGTTGGTTGAACCATACTAGCTAGAGTTAGAATTATTTTTTGTTCTTGCATACTCAAATCATAACTAGAATTCATAATAAAATAATTAGATTTAGTTACTATATAATTTTCATCCATGTAATCACCCCCTATGTATATTATACCATTTAACTAACACTAATGCAATGCGTTAGTGTTAGTATTAGTTAGGTACGCAAAAGTATTATTAGATTTTATTTTAGGTACGGAAAAGTATTAGTTAGGTACGCAAAAGTATTATTAGATTTTATTTTAGGTACGGAAAAGTATTAGTTAGGTACGCAAAAGTATTATTAGATTTTTGTAACGTTGGCTATCACTTGTTTAGAAGTACCCTCTAAACATCTTAAACAAAAGATTGTTAAACAATCTTAAACAACAACTGTTGTTATTTGAATTTCTTTAATATTCAATAAAAACAAAACGTACTAAGGTGACGTTGTTTGACAATGTCTTATGTTTGTTCTATCGTTTAATATATATATATATAAGGAGGGTGCAAA